>JAAYIU010000074.1 GCA_012523265.1 Bacteroidales bacterium
ATGTGTAGAGCTATCCGCAGGATTCACCCGAAAAAATGAAAGAATTTGCCCGCGAGCACAAATTTCCTTTCCCCTATCTCTACGACGAAAGCCAGCAGGTAGCGCTCAAATACGATGCTGCCTGCACGCCCGATTTCAATGTTTTCGACGCCGACATGAAATGCGTGTATCGCGGCCAGTTCGACGACTCGCGCCCCTCTAACGACAAACCCGTTACCGGCGCCGACCTTCGCCGTACCCTTCGCCTGATTCTCGACGGACAACCGGTGCCACCCAAGCAGCAGCCCAGCGTTGGATGCAATATTAAGTGGAAAAATAGAGGGTAGAAGTTAGCGGACAGATAATGGAAAGACGAAAAGTGTAGCAGTTAAGTTAATAGACAGACGCCGACCTGTCGCTATTTTTTTAACAGCACCAAGATTGTTATTGCAAAATAGCGCTGCGGTTTATTCTTCCACCATCATCCATACCGGGAAGTGGTCGCTGAAACCAGAAGGGTCATAAGAACTTTTTTCGGATGGGCGTCCAAACCGCTTCGGCGTCGGGTAGCGGCCACCGGTTATCATTTCAGGAAAATGCCCGATACCGGCCATGAATTTTCCACTCATATCTTTGGCGATGCGCGGTTTGCCAGTTGTCTGCAGTAGCTCTTTTGAAACCATAAACTGATCGAGGACATAAGGGAAATTGTTGTAATAAAAGGTGCCGGTACCATCGCCGTGGCAGGGCCACATCAGATTGAAGAGCCGCGGGGTGATGGCATATTTCACTTTGGCGATGCTGTTGGTGGCCAGCGCATAATCCGTCACCGATCGGCTCAGCGGCTCGTCGTTGAAGTCGCCCACGCACACCACGGCAATATCTTTTCCTTTTATCTCGGTGATGCGCTGCATCCAGTAGCTGAGCGTTTCGGCTGCGATGATGCGGTAAGGCTCCGATTCGTAAACGCCTGCTGAGCGTGCCGGCCAGTGGTTGCCGATCAGGATCAGCTCGTTTTGCTTTGGCGTAACAAAATTGACCTGAAACAAGTCGCGCGTGGCGGAGCGCTTGAGCACGGTGTACGAAAATTGCTCTTTTTCTTCAAATATCGTCTTGTCGTAGATAAAAGCCACATCGATGCCGCGCTGGTCGGAGCTGTCGTGGTGCGCGATGGCATAGTCGCGCCCAATGGTGTGCAGCGCCCCGACAAGCTGCTGAAGCACCGACAGATTTTCCACTTCGCATACACCCAAGATGTCGGGACCTTTGCCATTGTTCATCTGGCTGATGATCTTTACCAGATTAAAGATTTTTCGCTGCAGCACCGTTTGCGTCCAGCCTTTCAGCTCGCTGTTGAGCGCGCGCTGCAGCCACTCCGGACGGCTTGGTGAATCGAAGACGTCAAACAAGTTTTCAACGTTCCACCATCCGATATAATATTGTGTTTTCATAGCTGATCGTTTTGATGAATAGCGTCAAAAGTAGTGTTTTTTAAAAAAGATTTCTCCACGAATTCTCAATGGATTCTGCACGAATTTCCAGAAATTAAACGAATTATCGCTAATTTTTTAATTCGTGTAAATTAGCCCAATTGGCCTGAATTCGCGGACTTATTCTTTTATTTAAGTCGTTCGGGATTGTCTTTCAAGAAGCTTTTCCAACTGTTGTAGCTTTTGCCGGAAGGCAGATTTCCACTTTTAAAATGATGACAAACTGCAGCAGCCAGTCCATCGGTGGCGTCGAGGGTTTCGGGCGAAAGGTCGTAATTGGTGAGGTGGGTGAGCATGGCAGCTACCTGCTCTTTGCTGGCGGTGCCGTTGCCGGTGATGGATTTCTTTATCTCACGCGGCGTGTATTCGGTGATCGGGATGTCGCGATAAAGCGCAGCAGCCATAGCCACTCCCTGCGCGCGTCCCAGCTTGAGCATGCTCTGTACATTTTTCCCATAAAACGGAGCTTCGATGGCCAGCGCATCGGGCTTGTATTCTTCTACCAAAGAGAGCGTTCGTTCAAAAATCTTTTTTAGCCGCAGGGCATGTCCGTCGTATTTGCTCAGCCGCAGAATGCCCAAAGTCAACAACGAGATTTTTCGGTTGTCGATGGCTATCAATCCGTAGCCCATGATGACGGTGCCCGGATCGATGCCCAGTATAATCTGGTTGGAGATATGGGGATTCTCTTTTGTCAAAACAAAATAATTTACGCGTTACGATTTTTGAGTTACGATTTTGGATTTATGATTCTTCTGATTCATAATGCAGATACTGTTCGGCGAGCAAGAGATCGAAAGGGCGTGTAATTTTAATATTATTAAGTTCTCCTTCGATGAGGTGCACCTTGTTGTTGGCCGCTTCCCATACTGTAGCATCGTCGGTAAAGTCAGTCCGGAAAGGCTGCCGGTAGGCTTCTGCAAGGCGTTGCGCATCAAAAACCTGCGGTGTTTGCACCAGGCGGTGTTCTGTCCGGTTCACGGAATGGCTTCCGTTTCCGGTAATTTGCCGCAACGATTCGGTGGGTGTTATCACCGGAATAGCGCTGCCGTCTCTGGCCGCAGCTTCAAAAGCCATTTGTATCAGTTTTGCCGAAACCAATGGCCGCACGCCGTCATGCACCGCCACCCAACCTGCTGCTGTAATTTTTTCTAACCCGTTGCGCACCGAGAAAAAGCGCTCCTTGCCGCCTGCTACTATCTGATGCGGGATGATGAATCGGTGCTCCGAACAGAGCCGCTGCCAGGTTTCGATGTGATCGAAAGGCAGCACCACGATAAGCTGCAGCTCAGAAATTGCCTCTCTGAACCGGATGAGGGTGTGCATGAGCAGTGGCTTGCCGGCCAACAACAAAAACTGCTTCGGGACGGCATAGCCCATGCGTGCTCCGCTGCCGCCAGCCACAATGATCGCGTATTTCTGATGTGAAGTATCCATAAAAAAGGCTGCTTTATCTTTGTAAAAACAGCCCTTCAAAATTAGTTTTCCTAAATAATGAGCATGGCGTCGCCATAGGTAAAGAACTGATACTTTTCTTTGATGGCTTCTTTGTAGGCACGCATCAGGAACTCATAGCCTGCAAAGGTGGCCACCAGCATCATCATGCTCGACATGGGCAGGTGGAAATTTGAGATCATGGCGTCGGCGAGTTTTATCTCGTAGGGTGGGAAGATGAACTTGTTGGTCCAGCCTTCAAAAGGTTTCAGATGCCCGGAGATTGTAAGCGACGACTCGAGTGCTTTTACAGAGGTGGTGCCCACAGCACACAGGCGCTTGCGGTTGTCGATGGCTTCGTTGACAATGCTAACGGCGCGTTCGTCGATGATCAGCTCTTCGCTGTCCATTTTGTGCTTGGAGAGGTCCTCCACTTCTATTTGGCGGAAGTTACCCAGGCCGGCATGGAGGGTGATTTCGGCAAAACCGATACCTTTAAGCTCCAGGCGCTTCATCAGCTCACGGCTAAAATGCAGCCCGGCTGTGGGAGCAACCACCGCGCCCTCGTGTTTGGCAAAAATGGTTTGGTACCACTCTTCGTCTTCCGGTTTTATCTCACGCTGTATGGTTTTAGGCAATGGCGTTTTGCCCAGCTTCTGGATAGTTTTTTTAAATTCGCTGTACGGGCCGTCATACAAAAATCGCAACGTGCGACCGCGCGAGGTGGTATTGTCGATTACCTCGGCTACCAGCGCGTCGTCTTCGCCAAAATAGAGTTTGTTGCCGATGCGGATTTTTCGGGCCGGGTCAACCAGCACATCCCACAGACGTGTTTCCTGATTAAGCTCCCGCAGCAGAAACACTTCTATCTTGGCACCAGTTTTTTCTTTGGTACCATAAAGACGGGCCGGAAATACTTTGGTATTGTTCAGCACCATCACATCGCCATCGTCGAAATAGTCGAGAATGTCGGTGAAGGTTTTGTGTTGGATGGTTTGTTTTTTGCGATCAAGCACCATCAGCCGGCATTCGTCACGGTTGGGAGCAGGTTGCAGGGAAATTAGTTCGGCGGGCAGATGAAATCTGAATTGCGATAGTTTCATATTGATAAATTAAATAAGCAGAATAGCAACAAAAAAAGGGCGCGCAAAGATAGTATCAAAAGCGCCGAAAATCAAGTTTTTATGTTTTGTACATGTGGCTGGTCAACTAATGTAAGAAGCGCGCTGGTGCCCTGAAATGTGCAAACCAGGCAAATGCAACTTTTACAATCACGCCGCAACGACCTGAGGGTTTCCATAATGCTATTGAAATTAGGATACGATAACATCTTTTTTTTGGGTAATGTTCACAGCGGCAGGACGATCATTTTAAATCCTGCCACGCGATCACCTTTGCAATGGCTGAGTGCCTGAAAGGGTAACTTTTTCGCCCGACACCAGCCATTGCATCGGGTCGGTGAGTGTTTTGCCTTCCCATACTTCAAAATGAAGTAGTGTGCGGGCGTTATCTTTATCGGTGTATATTAATCCCAGATTCTGCAACGCGGCAACTCTCTGGCCTGCTGTTACGAATACCCGGGCAAGATTGGCATAAACCGTCAGAAATCCGTTGTGGCGCACGATCACCACCCAGGTTTTGTTAGCAGCCTGCATCACCCTCGTCACCCGGCCATCAAATACAGCGTGGGCGGTGGCGTTGCTTTGTGTAAGAAAATCGACTCCGTCATTTTTTATCATGATGTTTTTCAGGTCAGGATGCTGATGCTCTCCGAAAGGCTGGATGATAAACCCGGTTGCCACCGGCCAGGGCAGCTTGCCACGCTGAGAGGCAAAAGAAGCAGGCAACAGCTCGGTGGCAGGAGCCGGAGTTTGCAGCAGTTGCTCTGATTGTTGATCCCCATTTTGCGAGCTGTTGGCAAAGGTTTCTAAAATACTTCGGTGCAATGCAGCAGCATCGGCCTGGTGATGGCGTTGCCGGCGGATGAGCTGTTGCTCGTTGCGTTGCAACTGTGCTACCATGCTTTTCTTTTCCATCACCTCCTGCTCCATCATAGCATATTCTTGTTCAAGCTGCTGAAGCACCCGTGCATTATCGTTTATCTTACCTTCTGTTTGCATGGCTTTTTCGATAAAACGCTGTTGCGTAAGCGCAATTTCATCGGCTTGTTTATGGCGTTTGGCGGCATAGCTGCGATAGTAACTCATCCGGTTGATGGCCTGACCAAAACCATCGGCAGCCAAAAGATAAAGCGTGCGCTGGTGGCTGTTGTGGTTTAAATATGCCCTGCGAATCATTGTGGCGTAGGCTGTTTTAAGATGGCTGAGTTGGGTGTCGAGGCTATCGATGGCCATCAGGTTTTGGGCAATGGTGTCGAAGAGCTGATCGTGGAGCGTGCGCCAGGTATCAACAATCCCGCGACGGGCGTCGATTTTCGTTTGCAGCAAAGAAAGCTCTTCCAGCCCCGCAGCTTTTTTCTGTCGGGTATCGTTTATCAACACACCGGCATATTCGATCGATTTGTCGAGAAGCTCTTTTTTTTGCTTCAGCTCTGCGGCAGAAGTTTGCACCACAGCATTTTGCGCAAGCAATACCTGGCAAAGCAGCCATAACGAAGCAAAGCACAACCCTAAAATCTTTAGACCTGACATGCCCCAAAGATACGTTTATCTATTTACTGTGCCGGCGTGTATTTGGAGGGAATCTTAAATGGAAAGCTCATCTCTTTGTTCAGCGCTATCCTGCTGTATTCGACGGTAACCTCCATGGGTTCGGCGGCATCAATGGCGTAGTCTGTTTTGGTAGGAAAAAGCTGGCCATCAAGCTCTTTAAAATCAGAATAAACGGCTTCGAGTTTCTTGCTGTTGCGAGCCACCTCTTCGAGCTTAACCTGCGTAATTTTGAAGTTCTCAGGATTAAGCCAGATCGACTGCAGGAGCACCCGCTGTGCGTCGCTGGTGTTTCGCACGTGTTTCTTGAGCTTGCTGCGACCGGCGGTGCTCAGGCGGTACTGGCCACCATCTACTGAGGCTTTAAATTCAGCCATTTCGTAATATTCAAAATCATTGCCCAAAATAATCGATTGTAACATTCCAAAATCGACGCTGGTATTCAGAAATTTGTCGACGAAATTATAATCGGTCAGCAGGTATTGTTTGTTGATCCGGTCGACAAATTTCACCGAATCCTGAGTAATCAACAGCCGCGCCACCTCAATGCCCAGATCCTGATTAAAACTTATCCAGATCAGGCTGTCTTTTATCATGCGTATCTGCGCTTTGAAGTCGAGATATTTTCGGTTTTGCCGGAAAGAGATGTTGGCGCGGGCCTCGAAGCTGTCGAACATCAGCTCTTTTTCGTTCAGTCGCGCCATAAGATAATCAGCGCCTTCCTCCTTGATGGGAGCTTTGATAATGGCACGTTGGCTCTTGCAGCCAGCTATAGCCATCATCATCAGCAACAGGGTCATCGAAAAAATGATCCGTTTTTTATTCATCACTTTACTACTATTTTGTTAAAATAAATTGCTATTCGATGAGCGATTTTTCGTTGATTTTCCGGTCGAGCCATTCGGAGGCTTCCTGTCCGGTTTCTTTGGCTTGGCGCCAATACTCAAGGGCTTCGTCTTCGCGGCCCAGTTTAAAAAGAATATCTCCGTAGTGTTCCAGCACCGTGGCATCGGGAGTTGGCGAAGCGTCGAGGGATTTCTTCACCCATTTTTCTGCCTCTTTTATTTCGCCAAGTTTATAAAGTACCCACCCATAGGTGTCCATATACGAAGGGGTCTCGGGTTCCAGATCGTTGGCGCGGGCAGCCATGGCACGCGCCTCCTCCAAGCGCTCGTTGCGCAGAGAGAGGAAATAGCTGTAATTATTCAGCACCAACGCATTCTTCATATCTATTTTCAGCGCCTTGTCGTAGTAGCCATCCGACTTCTGGTGGTTTTTCAATTGGTTGTAAATATCGCCCAGCGTAGTGTAAAATTGCACCAGCAGGTTGTCATTATCCACCACCAGGCTGGCGCCCCTTTCGAGCGACTGCCGCGCGGCATCATAATTTTTTAGTTGGTAATTAGCAAAGCCGTTGAGCAGATAGGGCAACGGCTGCATGGGGAAAAGCTCCGATGCCAGTGTGCTGGTGGCCGCCAGTTGTTGATTTTTGTTGAGCTGACTTTCTATAATCATCTTCTGTTCCCACACACCATAGCGGCTGCTGTCGGTCTGCAGCACCTGATCGAGAACTGTAAGCGCATCTTCATATTGCCCGGAGCGAAACAACATTTCGCTGTAAAGCGACAAAACACGTGCATCGGCGGGATGTGTGCGTGCAAGTATTTCCGCCAGCTCCAGCGCCTGCTCTTTTTTCTCATTAAAAATCTGGTCGATGGAGTAGTAAGTCAGCAGGATTTGAATTTTGGCATCAGCCTCCAGCTCGGGATTGGCAAAACCGATGAGCAGCGCTTCGTAAGCCTTTTCTTCGTTGCCCTGTTTCCGGTACAAATCCGACAACGAAATATGAATGTAAGGGTCGGAAGGATCCAGCTCAGCAACTTTCAGGTAAGTAGCAAGCGCTTTGTCGGGGTTGCCGGTTTCGATATAGCTCTCGGCCAGAATTTGTTGGTAGCGGCTGTTGTAAGGATGTAGTGCAACCAACTGCTCTATCTCGGCCAGGCCTTTTTGGGGCTTGTCAAGGTTGTTCCAGAGGTTGCGTTTTTTTAGCGCGGTTTCTTCGGTTACGCCCACAATTTCTTCTATCTGGTTGTAGATGTTAATGGCGCCGCGGTAATCGTTGTTGAGGGTGTAAAGCAGCGCCAGATTCTGGCGATATTCGATGTGATTGGGATTTATCCCGACCAGCTTTTCAAAAACGGCTTTTAATTTCTCCAATTGCCCGGTGCTTTTGTAGAGATCAGCGAGCAGGAGCTGGTACCAAGTATTTTGGGGATCGAGTTCGGCAGCTTTGTTAGCCGCTACCAGGGCATCATCGGTACGTCCTTGCGCAAAATAGAGCCGCGCCATTTCGAAGAGTGAGGCGTCGTGGTTGGCATCGATGCGCAAGGCTTTGGAAAAAGCAGACTGGGCAGCAGCGGTGTTGCCAAGCATTTTTTGCTTGTTGCCCTCCAAAAAGGCCTCTTTGCGCTCACGCAACAAAAACTCAGAAAGCTCTTTGGGCTTGTCGTCATGTTTGTTTTTGCGCTGAGCTTGCGCCTGTGGAGCTATGCCCACGCTAAAAAACAGAATCGACAGCGATATGATCAGGAATTTAAAATTCATATTTATAAAAATCTGTTATTGCAAAAAACAAACATTCTCCCGTGCAATTCATTGTGTTAACGGGAATAAATAACACCATCTGTGGACAATTGTTACAACGGCGCAAAGGCTGCTTATTTTCCGGTATGGCCAAAACCTCCGGCGCCGCGGGCAGTTTCGTTCAGGGCTTCTGTTATCACCCATTCGGCTTGCTCTACCTTGTTTATCACCATTTGGGCGATGCGCTCGCCGTCGTTGAGCACATAGTCGGTGTTAGAGAGGTTGATGACGATCACTTTTATCTCACCACGATAATCGGCATCGATGGTGCCGGGCGTGTTTACCAGCGAGATGCCGCTTTTGATGGCCAGCCCGCTGCGGGGACGAAGCTGCGCCTCGTAACCTATGGGGAGTTCGATAAACAAACCTGTGTTCACCAGCTCGCGTTGCAAAGGTTTTAGCAGCAGCGGTTCCACCAGGTTGGCACGCAGGTCCATGCCTGCCGAAGCTTCCGTTTGGTAGGAAGGCAGCGGATGTTTCGATTTATTTACGATTTTAATTTTCATCAGTTTACCGGTTTTTTTTGGATGGCGGCAAAATTATCAAAAATTGTGCAAAGCTCTTTTTAGGATGAATCTGCAAGCTATCACTCCTTGTGCCTGCGGATCAGGTTCAGAAGCGAATTTCTTTCCAAATAAAACACCGTTACCACAAAAACAAATAGCAGCATTGTATTGATAAAATATTTCAACAGCCCCGGTTCAAAAGGAAGGTAACGGCTTACGAGATAAAGCGCCACCGGCAAGAGCAAGTAAAGCAGGATGCGTTTGTTTTGGTATGGCACCGGGAAAAAATGGCGGCTCAGCACATACGAAAGCACCATCATGGTGAGGTAGGCGAAAAATGCTGCCCAGGCTGAGCCATAATAGCCAAAAGAGGGAATCAAAGTAAAGTTGAGCACGACGGTAACTCCGGCGCCGATCACCGAGAGCAAAGCGCCGTAGATGGTGCGATTGGTAAGCTTGTACCAAAACGAGAGGTTGTAAAAAATCCCCAGAAAAAGATTTCCCATCAGCAAAATAGGAATTACATCGCGCCCGGCCCGGTAGGCCTCACCGATAAAGAGTATCACCAAATCGAGGTAAAGGGTTGTTACCAAAAATATCAGCGAAACAATAACGGTGAATATCTTCAGCACCTCGGCATAAATCTTCAGCGAATCGTTTTGCGCCGATTCGGCAAAGAAAAAAGGATCGGCGGCATATCTAAAGGTCTGTACAAAAAGCGTCATGATAATCGACACCTTGTAACAAGCGCCATAAATGCCCACCTGCGACATCACCCAATCCGGATCGCCGGGTAGCAACCAGGCCAGCAATATCTTATCCAGCGACAAATTGATAGATCCGGCAATAGCTACGATGAGCAATGGCCAGGTGTATGCAAGCATGCGTTTGAGCAGTGAAAAATCGAAATCCAACCACCGAAAACGCACGTCAGGCAAAAGCAGCAGCAACGTTACCACCGTAGAAATAAGATTGCTGATAAAGATGTAGCTCACCAGATCGGTGGGATCGAAAAAAAGAAGGACAAACCGGGCCAGCGCCCCATCAGGGTAATGTGAGATGAGATAAGGACAAAGCAGAATAAAAAACAAGTTGAAACCAATATTTAGCCCGATGTTGATGAGCTTGATCACGGCGAAACGAACGGGTCGGTTTTGCTGTCGCAAACGGGCAAACGGAATGGCCGCCAGCGCGTCGAGTGAAAGGATAAAAGCAAAGTAAACGATGTAATCGATATGGTCGCCATAGCCCATGCTTCGCGCAATGGCGCCGGCATTGCTACCTGCCACCAACAAAAACAGCAGCGAGGTAACCATGAGCGAGGTAAAGGCGGTGCTGAAAACTTTTGGTGAATTGTTTTCGCTTTGCGCAAAGCGAAAAAATGTGGTTTCCATGCCGTAGGTCAACACCACCCAGAGGATAGACACCCAGGCGTACATCTCGGTGTAGATGCCGTAATCGCCCGTTACCAGCACGCGCGTGTAGAGCGGCACCAGCAGATAATTGAGCAGCCGGCCAATGATGCTGCTAAGTCCGTAAACTGCCGTTTGGCTTGCCAGCCGCCTGAGTGGATTTGATGACATCTGCAATATTTTGCCGGCAAAAGTATAGGTTTGTTTAGATTTCACCGCATGTTGTCATCAACCAGCAGCAGCAACGAATTGCCGTGCAACAAACCCGGCAAACGACACGAATAGCTTCTCTTTGCCGCAATATTCCATTCTTTTTTTAGGATTTAAAAATTTGATCTTTGAAATTTATCTGGAGTTTGTGATTTGTAATTTGTAATTTACAATTCGGCTTCTCCTCCCCTTCTGCCGTATTTCTATACTTTTGGCGATTACTAAGTTTTTTTATTAATAATCCATCACCACCATGTCACGAAAATCTATCCTTCGGTTTCTTGCAGTTTTCATTTTAGCTGTGCTGTCGGCAGGCGTCATTTTTATGCTTTCGCAAAATGTTAACGACAACAGCAAAGCACATCAGCGTCATCAATTTGCAGTCTTGATGCACTCCAAAGCGGAAGCTATGCCACTGGCTGAAGATGAGCAATCATCCGAAATCCCTAAGCCGGCACATCCCGACAAGGCTGCCCTGCAGGACTACTTTATGACCGTTGACCCCGCTACCGGAACGGTGCCCCGCGAAAGACTCACAGATGCTTACCGCATTACCCGCGCTGCTGCCAAAAACCGCAATGATGTGCAACTGCAATGGGAGGGCACACCTGTGGAAACGGGAGGAAGAACCCGCGCCATCATGTGGGATCCCACCGACCAACTGCACAAAAAAGTGTGGGCGGGCGGCGTAACCGGCGGGCTATGGTTTCGCGATGACATTACCGATAACAACAGCCTTTGGCAGCCGGTGGATGACTTTTGGAGCACCCTCAGCATCAGTTGTATCACCAGCGATCCCAACAACCCGGAGGTATTTTATGTAGGCACCGGCGAATCGCAGACGGCGCTGATTACCTACCGCGAATCGTCGGGGTGGGGCAGGGCATCTGGCGCTCGGTGGATGCCGGCACCACCTGGAATCTGATAGAAAGCACCTTGCCCTTTGAATACATCAACGACATTGTGGTGCGCGACGAAGACGGAACCAGCGTAATTTACGCGGCAGTAGCTTCAGGAATTTATCATGGCACCGTCCACCAAAGCGAACCTTCCGATGGGGTTTTCCGCTCCTCCGACCAGGGCATGACGTGGGATCAGGTTTTGCCAAATATTCCGGGAACACAGCAGCCTTACACCATTTCTGATTTGGAAATTACTGCCAGCGGACGAATCTTTGCCGGCACCGTTCAAAATGTGGAAATCCAGGGCGGAGCCGTAATTCTGCATTCCGATCTGGGCGTAGCAGGATCATGGACGGTTTTTGATGACGTCGCGCAACAAATCCTTAACAGCCCGTCCTATTACATCCCCGGAAGGGTGATGCTTGCCGCAGCTCCCTCTGATGCCAACGTCATTTATGCTGCCATCGGAGCCGGATTCCTGAACAACACCAACAATTTCAATTATTACTACGGCCGCTACATCATCAAGTCCACCGATGCCGGCGAGAGCTGGACTACCATTCCTATTCCCGACAGCGAATGGGCTACCTTGTCGTGGCACGCCTTCATCATCAAAGTGGCACCCGAAAATCCCGACATGATTTATACCGGCGGCCTCGACTTGTGGAAAACCAACAACAGCGGCAGCACCTGGCAGCACATCTCCGACTGGGCATTGATGTACTACGGCGGTGGTGACGAATATGTGCATGCCGATCAACATGACATCGCTTTTAATCCCGGCAACCCCTCCGAAATTATCTGCTGCAGCGACGGTGGTATTTTTTATTCCAACATGGCGCTGAACACCTATCCCGATTTTCAGGAGAAAAATCATAACTATAACACCCTGCAGTTTTATACCTGCGACATCATCCCGCAACCGGGCGGAACGCTTTACTGCGGCGGACTGCAGGACAACGGGACGCTGCTTTATCAGGACGAGCCACTTACCATCAACAATATGATTACTGGAGGCGATGGCGCTTTTTGTTTCTTCGATGACGACCCGCAACTGCTCATCACGTCGGTGTATTACAACAGATACACCTTTTACCTCAACTGGAACTACCTGGATAGCTACAACGCCAACAGCGGCGTTTTTATAAATCCGGCTGATTACGACACCGAAAACAATATGCACAATGCCAACCGTGTAGATTTTAAAGGTTCGTATGCCAATCAATTGATACGCTTCGTCGGTCTCCCCTACAACATCAGCCGGAATGTAGTTCCGCTGCAAACCAACGAGGAAGGCTACTTCTCGCACCTCCGTGTGTCGCCTTATGCGCCCGCCGGCACGACGGTACTTTTTGTTGGTTCGCAAACCGGACGACTCTATCGTATCGACAATGCTCAGAATCCGGTGCCGCAGGTTACCGAAATCACCGGCGACGACATGCCGATTGCCTACATTTCGTGTGTTGCGGTTGGCCAAACAGAAGACGAACTGCTGGTGACATTCAGCAACTACGGCGTGTCGTCGGTGTGGCAAAGTAACGATGGCGGCGAAAGCTGGCGTGAGGTGGAATACAACCTTCCGGACATGCCCGTCCGTTGGGCCGAATATCATCCGCAAAACGATGCCCAGGTGATGCTTGCCACCGAGCTTGGCATTTGGACCACCAACAACATAAACGCCGATCCTGTGGTGTGGCAGCCCAACGCCGATGGCATGGCCAATGTACGCGTTGACATGCTCGTCATTCGTCAGGCAGACAAAACCGTGCTGGCAGCCACCCATGGCCGTGGTTTGTTTACGACAGAATTTCTACTCGATCCCGGTGTAGGCATTTTGGAAGCTGCTCCGAACAAAGGCTTGCGCATCTATCCCAACCCGGCTACCGACATCATTAATATCGATTTAAACGATTTTGAAAGTAAGAGCAGCCTCGTCACCATAACCAACACGGCCGGTGTGGAAGTTTTTCGTACTAAAGTTACGCAGGAGCAGTCAGTTGTAAATCTTTCGCAACTACCTGCAGGAGCTTACCAGGTGATGGTTACAGACGGCAAAGCACACAGGAGCAGCACGCTGATTTTGAAGTAGGGTTTATGAAAATTTGAAATATTTATTTGAATGGATTGATGATGAATCCGAAAGGTTCAAATGTTTCTTTTCAAACTTTTTACCGATGTGTAGCCCTGAGGTTTCTTATTTTATGGACACTGCGGGAAATCAAAAGACCCTTCGGCATTCATCTTTACGAGATAAGCTTTGCCTGGCTCCAATTGTGCGAGTGTGCTGATGTTTTGAGCAGGGGAAATTCGTTGCTCCCCATCAACAGTTGCAATCATTATCAGTGCGTCGCCCAAAAGATCCACAATAGCCTGCGCTGAGACGGGGCACGGCACAAGCACCGGCATCAGATTCCAGCCGGCATGCAAAGTACAACCGGTTGGGGAGAGATTATCCCCGCCGATCACCAATCCGTTGTCGCTGCTGAGGAGCAGCTCGTAGCCACTGCTGCTGTTGTAATTCCCGATGGTGTTGATGCCATATTGCGGCCAGTAAACTTTATCGAAAACTTTGGCAAACAAAAGTTTGTCCTGCAAAGGGGCAATTACCTCTTCAAAAGTTTTGGCTCCTGTATTAATATAGGTCGACATCGCATTGCTTCCGGTAGTCAGACTAATGTACTGGCTCCCGCCTGTAAAAGTAATGAGCACGGTATCGATAGCTGGAATCTGGCAACCAACAATGGGTTCAGCCATTAAAATTAAAGATACCGCTCCTGCCGCCACATCTTGCGGCCCGTGATAATATTGCGGACGGAGAAGGTGCGCATAATTAAAAGTGCCATCGCCTAAAGTTTGCCATTGTACTGCGGAATGATTGGTAGCAGCAGCGTCAGGGGTAAATACTTCACCAACTGCCACTGTTGCATCTGTGCCTGCAAAAGCGGTGGGCGGCGCCTGGAAACATAAAGTCATAAAATCGGTGGCAGCCACGGTGCAGGGATCGATGGATTGCACTGTGACGCCCAGGATTATGCATCCTTTGGGATAATCCACAGCAGCATTAGGATAATAAATCGGGTGCAGCAGCGATGGGTCATCAAAGGTGCCACCGCCATTCACCGTCGACCACTGCAGCGAAGCATAATGTTCTGCGGTGGTGAGGTTGAGGTGGAAATTTTGGCCATGACAAATCCTCGCATTTTGCCATCCTATTTCGACTTGTGCTTTCGGCATCAAAACCAGTTGCAGCGTGTCCGCGTCGGGGATGGTGCATGGCTGTGTGGGATTGGCCAGCAAGCGGATCAAACATCCGCCTGAGGCAGCATCCGCAGCGCCTGGAAAATAAGTAGTGGCTGGATGGGTGGTGTTGCTAAAAGTTCCGTCGCCGGAGGTGCTCCAAACAATTGAGGCTGCATTGCTTGCAGAAGCCTGCAAAGCCACCGGGCTGCGGGCGCATTGGATGATGTCGTCGCCGGCATTGGCAATGGGCTGGTGGCGGATATTGATAATCACATCTTTGGACACAGGCCAGTTGCTGCAGGCTCCGCTGCCGAATGCCGAGATGGTGACCGTGGTACCATTTGCAGCTACATCGGCGGTACCGGGATAATATTTTGTGGTAAGCTGCGCGGCATTTTCAAATGTGCCATCGCCTTGCGTTGTCCACAGCACATGGTCCCAATTGGTGGCGGCACTGTTCACAGTGATAGGAGCAAATTCGCAGCCATTGCGCGAAGCCGGCGCATGGAGCACCGGCGGATTCTGGATGGTGCTGTGAATCATGGTGCAGGCAGCTTCGCTGCATGGGGAAACGGGCTGTGCACAGGCCGTTACGGTAAATGCTTTGAGCAGAAAATCGTTGGTGCCGGGGAAATATTGCACCGTGTCGCCCTGAGCGTTGGCAAAAGTGCCGTCACCAGAAGTAGTCCAACTGATGGCAGCATCATTTTCGGCTAAAGCCGAAAAAAGGAATATTTGATTTTTACAAAATACCTTGTTAGTCGGTGCACTGATGGCGGGCAAGGATTGTATGGTCACCGTCAGGCTGTCGGTGCTCACAGAAGTGCAGGCCGTGAGTGGCTGGGCGGTAAGTGTGATCACGGTTTGTCCGTTGGCAATATCGGCAGTGCCGGGGAAGTATTTTGGCGAAAGCGTTGTGGGCGCGTCGAAAGTACCATCGCCGGAGGTGCTCCAGATCATCGCTGAAACATTTACGGCGTTAGCAGCAAGTTGTGCAAATTGATTTTGGCAGATGCTCTGGTCGCTGCCGGCCGAGGCCACGGGATTTTTGTTTACGGTCACAGGCAAGGTGTGTTCTGAGAGTGTTTGTCCGTCCCAAACCGCCAAATGATAATTAGTGTTGGAATCAGGAGCATCAACCGGATTGGGCAATGAGGAGCTGAAACCCGGCGGATCGCTTGTCCAGGTATAGGAATAATTACCACTTCCATTTATAAAAATATTGGCATTCAATTGTGCGGTGTCGCCCAGGCACAAGGGATTGGGAGTAGCGCTGGCATAGGCATCGAAACCCTGGTAACATTCCAGATCGATGATGCCGGAGATAGAAAAATTATACCACTTGTATGTGGTAATATAAAAAGGATCCCACGCCAGATAATCCACATCATATTCTTTTTGGTTGGCTTGGTAAAACACTTTAAAGTGCATGGTTTCACCGGAGTTGAAGCCATCTTTTTCGGGCGTATCCGGGTCGTCGCCAAACACTGTAAAGATGATATTTTCGTCGCCCAGCCAATAGTCGGCGCCGGCGCAACGAAGCTGCTGATTGTCGTCGGTGTAAAAAGCGCCAATGTAATCGCCGGGCTGCAATGGAATTTCGTTGATGCGCGGGTTGGCTTCCAAAAACACAATGATGCCATGGATGTTCGGAGACGATTGGCTGTGTTCCCACCCGGGCGGAAATCCGTTGCTACTGCGCTGGTTCGCAGGCGCATCACCGGAAATCTGTGCACTGCCGGTGAGCGAAAATATTGTCGCCACGAGCAACACGAACAAATATTTGGCGTAAGCCAAACAATAATAAAAATGGGTAAAGCTAAGCTTCTTCATATCTAAAGTTTTTAAAACAATATGTCTTTTCTCAAAATCTAACCTCTGCCTTCTCACCCTTTTTGCGGTATTGATAAATTACAAACAATAAAGCGGCTGAAACCAGCAGGCTAAGCATGAGCAGTGGCAGATTGTGAATGGTTCCAAAATCTTCGGCAGGCGTGGTGATAGCTCCGCGATTATAAAAATAATAGACCAGAACCGCCGAGGCGTTGTTGATAAAATGCGCCAGAACAGGTAGCCAGAGCGACCCCGACCACACAAGCATATATCCGAAAAGGATGCCCAGCAGCAGGCGCGGCAGAAAACCAAAGAACTGCAAATGAAACATGCTGAACAGCACGCTGGTGACCAGCACGCCCAGGTGCACATTGCCAAGCCAGTTTGTAAAAAGTTTTTGTAAAATACCTCTAAAGAGCAGCTCCTCACCTACCGCAGCCATCAGCGCGATGATAAACAAATTAGCGATAAGCCCGCCCGGCGTGGTGGTAGCCAGAAATCCTTCGGTGAGCCGCGCTGCTTCGTCTTCGCTGGCACGCATCCACGACTCGACGCCTTGAAGCCACGACGGCAAACTCATCGCAGCATTGATCTCCATGAGCCAGTTGATGCCTGGCAATATGGTAAAGACAAGAAAAAAAACCGCCAGCATCTGGCGTGCGTCAGGCAGCGTGCTCATTTGCAGATAATGCCACAGCCGGTCGGACATGAGCGCGGCAAAAACAAAAGCCGGCAGGATAAAAATCCCCGCCTGGCTCACCACCTGCAGATATTTGAGCAAGGCAATATCCTGCGGCGTGTTCATTTCGGAGGCCTGCGCTATTAACACAAAAATGTCGCTGCCGAAAAAAGGAACTGCCAGCAGAATGCCCAGAAAAAACGTAAGAAACGCCGTAACGATAATGAGCGCCACCAATGTCATCAACTGGCTGAAGGGCGATTGCCGTTGTAAAAATTTTAAAGAAGTGTTCATCAATGCTTTTGCTGAAAAAGATTAGTGGAGGCAAAAGTAAAGATTTCCATGGAGGGGAGGTCACAAGATGGGAAATCGAATATCTGCCTCATTTTATAAATCTCAGCCCTACCGACAAATCGAGACGTCCCAGCCCTTCGTATTCGTCGTCGGACAACTCGACGGTTTCGGTCTTACCGTCTTTGGTGAGGGTATACCGCGAGAGCGCACCACCCGTCAACGAGAGTTGCAGGCCAAGCATGAAATTTTTGGCGATTTGTATATCGTAGCCGATATCGTAACTAAAAGCCAACGTTTTGCCGATGATGGTAACTGTTATATTTTTATAAAAACCTTCATCCTTGTAATGCGTGTATCCCATCCCCATGCCAAGCAACAGCGAGTTTTTCTGTTGCGCGCCATAGAGCCGTGCACAAAGATACGGCCCGATGTAATGAATGTGGATGTCATCTTTCAACAGTGCCGAACTGGTATAAGAACCTATTTCAGCCTTTGAGCGATGCAGATTGTATTTAAGCCCTACTCCCACTTTTTCCACGAAGAAACAGGTAACATCTACATTGAAACTTAATCCCGATTTCAGGTCGCGCATGTATTCTTTCAGTTGGGCGGGGGTATTATCAGCAATGGGCGCTGTGCGTTGGCTCCATCCTGCACTCACGCCTGCCCGCCAGTGGGGATAGAGTGGTTTGGGTGAGAAAAGAGTTGAATCGGTGATGGGGCGTTCAGTAGAAATTGTAATAATAAGCCGCTATATCGCTCATGCGAAAGGTGCCGGGCGGTGGCGCCTGGCCGGGGAACAGGTAGTAGATCTTCTCATTTTCCATCTTCACAATCTTGCAACTGATCGAATCGCCACGTTTGGTGACCAGAAGATCCTGCGCCTTTGCTCCTGTTGCTCCCAGCGTCAGCAGCGCTGCCACCAAAAAAAGCTGTCCTGTTTTCAGATTCATTTTATTGTTTTTTTTGAAGTGAGGTTCAAAAATAGGTATAAAATCATTTCATAACTTACTTAAAGAATTTATTTTTCGATCAAAAGTTAAAACAAATTAGATTTTCGGCCGACCGATGTTCTTGTCTTCTTTTTAAAAATTATTCATTAATAAAAATCCCACCTTCATAAATCTCCTGAAACAAGCCCTTGAAATACTTTCCTACGACAGCCACCATTTGCTTTAGCAAACAAAAAAACTATTTTTGCCATTTTCTGCGCACAACCTAAAAGCGACAGGGCTTATTTTTTTAAAAAGTTATTGATGGAGAATTATACGGCTAAACTGCCATTGCAAAAGAAGCTGCCGGGCGAGCTGATTTTTTATGTGGCGTTGTTTGTGTTTTTGTGGGGCTACCTCTGGCTGCGCGCCCTCTACACACAGTTGACACACGACGAAACGGCTACCTTTTTCCGGTACATCCAGCCGGAGCTTTTTATGCCCTATGCCCTCGACGTTTCGGCCAATAACCATATTCTCAATTCCATCCTGAGTTATTTTTTCTATTCGTTTTTGGGAGTCTCGCCACTGGTTTTGCGTCTGGCCAATCTACTGGCTTTCTCGCTTTATTTTTTTTATGTTGTAAAATTTGCAGGGTTGCTGCGTCCTGTCTGGCTTCGGATAACCGGTGTGGTGGTGCTCACCTGTCTGCACAACTTCCTGGAATTTTTCGCGCTCTCGCGTGGCTACGGTTTGTCCATGGGATTGCTGCTGCCGGCGCTGTGGTATCTTACCCGCGCTCTGGAGCACGCCAAAGCTACCGACTATCTTCGCACGCTGCTGCTGCTGGCGCTTGCCGTGGCGGCCAACCTTACCCTGCTCAACACCTCGCTTATCATCATTGGCATGCTGGCATTGCGGCTGGTCACTCTGCCCAAGCCATCGCTGCTGCGCACCTGGCGACAGTGGTTGCTGATAATTTTTATAGGAATAGGACCGGTGGTCTATTTTGCCGCTTTTCTCTTTACGCTCAAAGACCTGGGTGAATTGTATTACGGCCTCACCACCGGCATCTGGCAGGTTACCGTGCGCACCATCCTCTACACCA
>JAAYIU010000282.1 GCA_012523265.1 Bacteroidales bacterium
ACTATTGCTAGCGTATTTGGCATGTATTGTACAGTTTTTACTGTTTTTTATTTCATAGCTTTTTGTCATAATTTTCTTTTTTTTATGGCTTCAAAGTTAAACATTTTATAAATCATCGAAGGGTGATTTTATTTTTTGCAGACTTTTATCGGTGACATGGGTGTAAATTTCGGTGGTTTTGCTGCTTTTGTGCCCCAGAAGCTCCTGGATGTATCGTAAATCGGTGCCTGATTCGAGCAGATGAGTTGCATAGCTGTGCCGTAACCAGTGTAATGTTACCGGTTTATTAATTCCACATTTTTTAAGGGAACCTTTTAATACTTGCTGTAAACTTGTCGCTGAGTACTGTTCTCCCTTTTTTTGCCCTTCAAACAACCATAATTGTGGTTTGAATTTTTTGTAATAATCGCGTAGTAGTACAATTAACTTTTCCGGAATGGGTGCTATCCGGTCTTTGCGTCCTTTGGCGTTCTTTATTATCAGCAAATGGCGCTTCGAGTCAATATGATCGGGTTTAAGATTAAGCAACTCGCTGCGCCGAAGTCCACAGGCGTAAATCAAACTAAGCATGGCTTCATGTTTTATATTCCCCGGCGCTTCCAGTATGGCTTTTACCTCTGCTTTGCTCAACACATTGGGAAGTTTATGTTCAGGGCGTGGTCGCTCAATTTTTTCGGTTTCAATTTTGGCATGCATCACTTCCCTGAAAAAAAGCTTCACTGCATTAACCGTCTGGTTCTGATATGCAAAACTGAGGTTGTTCCGGATAATCACATCATTAACATAATTTACCACATCCTGATTTGTGATTTCTGATACGGGTTTTTTGGCTGTAAAAAGTAAGAAATTCTTCAAAGTTCCGATGTAGGTTTTAATGGTCGCCTGGCTGTAGTGCTTATGGATCATCCATTTGCTAAATTCTTCAATTTTACTTTCTGTTTCAGGGGAAAGTTTATCTGCCACACCCCGGTGCACGCTGGTTTTATCTTTTGGCTTATCATGCTCATTTATTAAGCTTTTTGCATTTTCCTTTAATCCGGAGTAGTCCAAAAACGCCACCGGTGAAAGTCTCTCGAAAACCTCGCTCAATTTAAAATCGCTTTGCGGGATGTACCAATACGCCTGGCTCTGGCTCCACCTGGCTCCTTTGAGGGTTTTTACTTTGCTGATGAGGCCGTAATCCTTCTCAAAACACAGGCTTACCACGGGTGTGCCGTGGTGGGTGTGGTTAGCCAATGTGATAACGGGATTCCTCATCTGACTGATTAATTAAATTGCGCGGCAAACTTAAAAAATATTTCATTGAGAATGAACAATTCTTCATTTCTTTTGAAAATTTCTTTTCAAACCCAAATCTGTCGCATCTCCGCCTGCCTCCTTCCCATCGGTTTCCGTTGGTTGCCCGGTTACACAGCTTCGCCAGGTCAGTTACAGTGGGTAACTGCGGATGGCACGCCCAATGTGTTGTAGCTGTGCACTTTACGGAGCCAAAAAGCAACGTCAGTTCGGGCAACTTTTTGCAGCGGGATTTGCCACATTTTGCTCAAAAAATGTCGGTCTCTGGAACAATTTTAAAGGTGCATAGCTCAGCATCATCGGATTAAGTATTAGACGCCAAATGTAGGAATATTTCTTTTAGAATGACGGAAAAAAAAAGAGGGCAGGGCGCAGGGCGCAAGGCGCGGGGCGCGGGGCGAAGGGCGCGTGGCGCAGAGTGAAAGACGAAGGGTTGTAAATAGCAAATTTAATTTCATCAATTTTTCGCAAAAGTAAATCACCACTCACCACTCACTTCTCACCTCTCATCGCTCATCGCTCATCGCTCATCTCTCACCACTCATCTCTCATCTCTCACCACTCATCTCTCATCGCTCACCGCTTCCTTTTTTAATGATAAACCCAACCTGCTGCGTGGTTCGCTCGTCGGGAGGGATGGCGTAGATCCATTTCATGATGTTGTTGAAGGAGCCTTCGCCAATGAAAGGGATATCTTTTTTTGTGAAAACGAACATGAGGATATTAAACTCCTGCTGTTTGTCCGGGGTCTCAATCTCCAGGTAATAGCCATCGCTGAAGGCAGCGTGCAGCGGCAAGGGTACCGTTTCGCCTGCGGCAAAAAGTTTGTCTTGTACGTCGCTGTACTGCGGATGCGCCCGGTCGCGCCAGGGATAGAGCAGGTAAGATTCTTCGTCGGTGATGTTGAAGATTTTCAGATAGCCGGGCTTAGCGGGCGTTACCTGAAACTTCAGCAGGTCGGCATTTTTATACACTTCATCGATGCCTTCCACGATAAACACGAAGCCGGGGTCGCTTTTTTCGCGGTGGCGGTAGATGGTCGCCTCAATCTCTACCTCGACCACCATGTTGCCAAATTCGTTGAAATACTTCTTCTCGTTCAGGATTTCGTCCACAATGCTTTCGCCGCCCGTCTCGATGGAGGAGATGGCCTGGAAGATTTCCTGAAAGCGGGTGTTGTCACCAAACTTGTAGGAGAAGTCGGTAAACGAAACCGTTTCGGCTACGCCTGCTGCCGCCAGTGCGTTGCGCTTGGCATCTTCGATGGCTTTGTTGCGCGTTTGCTCGGGCGTGAGGTCGTGCGAGATGGCGCTGCCGGTGGCGTGCACGGTTTTGGGCTTCTGCGCCATGAGGAGCGCTGGCATCATAAAAATGGCGGCCAGTAAAAGTAGTGTCAGTTTTTTAGTCATTATTTATCATTTATCCGCCAGCCTTCCCAGGTGTCGGCTATGCTGTGGCTCACCTGTACGGTGGGGTCTTGTTCTTTGTTGTTTACGCGCAGCGACTCAAGCGAAACTTTGTTTTTGACATCGTTGGCAAGCTCATTCAGCGTAACGTTGCCTTTGGTATCTTGCAGATATTTAAGCAGGAAGTAGGTGAACATGCCATGTTGCTTCTCTTTGTAGGGCAATGACGACTGTTCGCCGCTGCTTGCCGCAAACACCACCATATTGCCTTCCACCATTTCGCTGCGTGGTTTTACCTTTACGGCGCGTGCGGCCAGCAGTCCGGCATCGCGGCCGCCGCCACTGAAGCAGGCATCCAGAAAAACCAATATCCGCCTGGCTCCTGTTTCGCTGAACATTTTATAAACATCTGCCAGCTTGATGGCCGCGCTGAGGTTGGCGCCTGAAACATCCACCGGGATGATGTAAGGTTCTTTGGTGCTTTCGTCGGGCAGGCCGTGGCCGGCATAATAGAAAATGATCTCCGCCTCGGCAGACGTTTTGCTGGCCAGCTTGGCGATGAGGTCGATCTTTTGCACCATTTCGCCGGCGGTGGCATCGGTGAGATAAAACAGATTTTTCTCTTCCACACCCAGCACGCTGCGGGCATAGTCGCGGAATACTGCGGCATCGTTGCGGGCATACTCTACGTTGCTCTCGCTGTTAAGCCCGCGCTGGTAGCGTTGGTAGTCTTCGTTGCCGATCACCAGCGCATAGCGGAATGGTTTATTAATAAAACAAACCGGAATATTTTTATCCACGTCCGAGGTGAGTGAGGCGATGGCGATTTCTACCGGCGCCGTGGGTATTCCGGTGATGACAACCTGGTTTTTGGCAATGAGGTTTTCCTGTAGGCTCACTGTGAGCAGCGTGTCGTTGGCATATTTGCCATACGATTCAGAAATTTTTACCCTTATCGGGATGGTGGTGCCTACAAAGCGGCGGGTGGCTGTAAAGAGGAAATCTATTTCGCGCGTTTCGCCACTGGCGAGCCAGCCCAGGTCGTAATGGTCGGTTTCGCCCAGGAAGAGGCAGTTAGGCTCAACAAATTCCGGGTTCACTTTTACCTCTTTGGCACCGCCGGCGCCGATATTTTGCACCAGCATCTTCAGGTTGATGGGATAGTTGAGCTTGATGTTGCCGCCATCTTCGGTGCTGAACACCGCGTCGGCCACCACCACCAGCGGCTTGGCAAAATGGCGTGTTTCTATTTTCATCTCCAGCGGAAAAGCGTCGAAGCCGCGGGCTTCCATCACTTTCACAACAAATTCGGCGTAGCCATCCTCGGTGTTGCTTTGCGCTTGCATGGGCACCACCACTAAGTTTTCGGTTTCGGCAGGCAGGTCGCCCAGCTCCTGCACTTCGTCGAAAGTGATGCTGCCATCCGCGTCGGTTTTTAACGTCACACGGACTTTCACATTTTGCGCGGTGCCCTTTCCGATATTTTCGACTTTAAAGGTGATGCTGCAAGCCTCTCCGGCGTTGATGATCTTATTATCATTTTCATCAATAAACTTCTCTTCTTTAATAATCAGATCGGGAAGCTCCTTGATGTTGCCCGTTTGCTGCGGCTTAAAGGTGATTTTGCCGGCACTGCTTTTTGCCGAACTTACCTGCGCTTGTGCCGGAGCTGTCAGCAGGCAGATGGCGACGAAGAATAAATACAGTTTTTTCATATCTGATAGGATTTTATGATGGATGATTATTTGAGCCGCAGCCGGAGCGTGATCATGGGCGCCTGTGCTATCGGATCGTAGTAGGAGCCTACCATCACTTTGCTTTGTGCGGCGGCTTTTTTGTTGACGGCGGCGGCATGAAGCCCGCTCCAGATAATATCGCCAACCCAGATTGCTCCGGCGGCGATAAGAAAAATGTTTTGCATGTCCTTTTGGTCGGAGGCGTCCTGGAAGAGCTGGTCGCGCTCGCCGGCGGTGGTAGCTTCCTTATAGTCCTGGTAGCTGTTGTAGGAGGCATTATTAAAATAAAGTGTAGCCCCCAGGCAACCATACCCTGCCACGCCGACGAGCCAATAGGCGCCGCCATCGGCAGCGTAGCTGTTGCCCCAGCCCGGCAGCGCCAACGAACGCAGCATGGCGCCGCCCACACTTTTCTGTCCGCCGGTATAGCTTCGGTCGGGTTTTGTTGCGGCTGTCTTTTGCCCCATCGGTTCGGCCGTTACCTCCACCACAATTTCGTCGTCGATATAGATATTGTCCTCGGCCAGATTCCAGACGATGCGTTTGTAGTTGCCGCCATACACGTTGGGGCCTACATCTCCCGAAAGGGCAAAAGCACGGATTTTGGTTCCTGCGGTAGTGGCAATTTCTACCGAAATCTCATAAGCCTCGTTGGCTTTGGCTTTGTTAAGATCATAAGTAATTACCAGTTTCTCGCCTTCCATAAAAAACTTCACGTTTTCTACTTTTACTTTTGATTGTGCCAATGCAGCATGATTAAAAAAGGTTAAACCTGCTATTATCAAAAGAGGTACGATTGATCGCGTAAGTTGTATGAAATTTCTCATCGGTTTGCATTTTTTGATTGTGAATAGTTCAATGGAAGAACGCTTTTATTAGCTTGCGAAACTCTTGGCTTGTCTTTATCCGTGGGAGATGGTGGTGAAGTGTAATGGGATAACTCAGCTTGTTTGCCAGCGCGGTTTCTAAGTATTAATTTGATGCACCAGTTGGCATCAAAATCGGAGGTGTACAGCGAACCCTCAAAAAATAGTAAGTCTCCATAGCCAGTGTAGGCAGGCCCGGCATCGATACCACACGGGAAACTATTGACGCCCTGGTTGAAAACCCAATATCCTGCAATAAGATCATAATCGGCATCTATAAAAAAAGGTTGCTCAAGATAAATTTCGTTCCACGTTCCGGCTACTGGCGATAGCACATCCTGTTCATAAGAAATCGCTTGCTCAAGGTAAATCGAGTAACTTTCGGGATAGCTGCTGCCGGGAAAGAAGTGCATAGAAACAATTTCATAGCCATTGTATGGCTGCAAGGAAGCTTTGTCGAAATAAAGCAGTGGCATATATGGGCCAGTCAGGTTGTAACCCACATAGTCGTCCGGTACGCCTGTGCCCCAATAAAGCTCAGTAGCCGCTTGCTGGGTGATGGTAAAAGTCATAACATCTCCATAAGTATAACCATTGGAAGAGGTGTTTACAAATGCTCTGAAATACCAGGTGCCGGGCGTAAGATTGGTTATGGTGCTTTGGTAGGCGCCGGCTGCGGATGAAGTTCCTGCTTCTGTCTTCTGGTTGGCGTTTGTGGGCATGGGGTTGGTGCTGTAAACAAATCCGTAGCCAAACATATCATCTGGCTCGCCGGCATCGATGATGGCGCCCGTAAGCTCAACGGAGGAGTTATCAAAAACAGTGGCTCTGCTCGTTTCAACGGCTGCAATCCTTACCAGCTCTAGGTCGTGGCACGATTGAAAAATTAGCAGAAGCAGTGTTAACAAAAGGAGCGGTGTAAATTTCATTTTCATAATGACTTGTTATTATTTGATAATGAATGATATTACTGTTTGTGATGGAGCATTTCATTATCCGAAATGCGCAATCAGATTTTTATCAAAAATAATTTTTTTTTTAATACTCATCTCTTATTAATAAAATTTGCATAGGTTTGTATTTCGAAATTTAGATTTACGAACAAACAAATAATTCTCAGACCTATGAAAAAATTTAACTTTCTTTTGGTTGTCATGCTGCTGCTGATGGGTGGATTGGTAACAATTTCTTCCTGCAAAAAGGATGACGATTCGCCTTCAAAAACCAAGATGATCTCCGGCAAGAACTTTTACGTAAAGTCGATGAAGATCGATCCTCCCGTTACTTCGGTAACCGGCGTCACCGTTACCGACCTCTATCCTTTTACGCCTGATTGCGTCAAAGATAATTTTATCACCTACAACGAAAACGGAACTTTTGTTGAAGACGAAGGCGCCAGCAAGTGTGAGCCTGGCGATCCGCAAACCATCAACGGTACATGGGAATTTTTGAGTGACGAAACACAGCTCATGATGACCTATGATACTTTGTACCAGCTTTACAATCTCGACCACCTCACCAATTCCATTTTGAAATTATCCTTTAGCCAAAAAGCAAATTTTGGGGAAGGCGAAAAGCTTTATCACGTCATTATTGAATCGGAAGCGCGATAGAAATTTAAGAGCAAATTCTATAAATCATTCATTTTTTTTAACCTAACAATTTAAGTTTATGAGAACAAATGTTTACCGTTCATTTCTGATGATGGCGCTGGTGGCCATAGTAGCCATGCCAATGTTGCAAAGTTGCAAGTCGTCGAAACCAGCTTCGAAACCCGACGGCGAAGAACTCATCACGATGTATTGCTCCGGTCCTGAATATTTCAGCGACAGCGAGTATTTCAGAGCCAGCAATGTAGGCGAGAGCCAGGGCCAAAGCATGGCCAAGAAAAAAGCCATGAGCAATGCCCGACTGGATTTGGCTGCTGCTATCGAAACGCGCGTGAAAGCCGTTATCGACAACTATTTTTCGAGTTACACCACCGGCGATGCCATTCAGGACGCCGAGCGCTACGAAGGTCTCTCGCGCGAGGTGATCAACCAGGAGCTTAGCGGCATCCGCACCATTTGCGAGCAGTTCACCAAAACCAAAGACGGCACCTACAAAGCTTATGTAGCCATCGAGCTGGCCGGCGAGGAAATCCTCAACGGCATGCAAAAACGTATCTCCGACGACGAAAAACTCAAAATCGACTTCCAGTACGAGAAGTTTAAAAAAGAGTTTGAGAAGGAGATGGATAATTTTAAAAATCAATAGTTTTTTAATCACTGCTGCCTTGACATGCCGGCCTGTGCGCAGACGGCTGTCGGGGCAGTTTTGTTTTTGTTAAAAATGAAAAAGCTGCTGCTAAGCGTCCTTTTGGTTTTTCTGTGGTTTTTGCTGTGGGGTCAACCGCCAGACGAGCCGCAGGTGGAGCGTGCCTACGAATCGTTTCAAAAAACCTTCCGCTCCGAGCAGCAGCCCGTCGAACCAGGCCAGCGGTTTCGCGGTAACATGGTACCGCTGCAGCCCGTGGTTTCGCTGCCAGCCTGGTTTTTTGCACCTGCCGCCGCATCACAATTTATCGGTATCTCCGATGCGCTGCCCGACAGCACCGCCGCCCGGCAGCAAGCCATCCTGCGGGCATTGGCAGTGGCCGCTTTCGCCAATGGTTGCAAAGTGCAAAACATCAGCAACAACTATTACAACGACCAGGACGGACGGAAGATCCTTAGCAAATTCAACTCCTTTACCAGCCTCACCGCCAGCGGAAAATTAAACTATGAAGTTTTACAAACCTTTATGAGTGCCAATGGTGAGACCATCGTTCTTTTGCAGGTGAATCATGACGACGCAGGCGCCACACCGATAGAGAGCCACCTGGAATTGTTTCAATCGGAAACGGGCGACCACCTCATGACCCGGCTGATGTTCGACATCGCTACCGACACCCTGCAACAGCTTCCGGCGCAAGCCTCGTGGCTGCTCAAAGAAAATAGCAAGAGGTCCGACATCAATTCATATCTCGACAACACGCCGCAGGTGCTGCCAATGGCACGTTACCGCTACGCCAGCGGGCTTCCGCTTCCTGAAGCTGTGGCCGACGCCTACACTTTCGACCTTACCAATGGCCTGTGGTGTGGCTACCTCAGCGCTTTGGCAGTGAATCTGGAACAGATGCAGGTGTTTAGCTCACAGGTAAAATACCTCGACGAAGATTATAACAACCAGTTTCAGGATTTGACGCGTATTGTATATCACGAAAATATCGCTTTCAGGCTCCACGGAATTACCATCACCGACAACCACCTGAGTGTGGTATTAGAGAAAACCAACGCTTCTGCCTCTTTTTGATCAGGGTAAGTTTTTTTTATTTTTGTCTTGTCATCTAAAATAAACCTCATTATGAAAACAAAACTTTTAATACCAGTATTTCTTTGCATAATGGCAGCCTGGCTTGCGGCACCATTGCAGGCACAGACCTTTGAAGAATACAAGCGTCAGCAGCAGGAGCAGTTGCAGCAATACGAGCAGCAGCAGGCGCAGCAGCTTGCTGCGTTGGCGGCGCAATTAACCGAATACGTCAGGCAGCAGGATGCTGCTTACAGCAATTACCTAAAGCAACGCTGGGAGGAGTTTCAGGTATTCCGCGGGGAGGCTCCGCCGCAAGAGCCAAAGCCCGAAGAGGCGCCGGTGTTTACACCTGAACAACGTCAGGAGTCACCGCAGCCCATTCCAGCTAAGGCACCGGAAGATATCAAAAAGAAACCCGAAACTCCACAATTTGTCAAGCCACGCATCGTAAAACCAGAGCCTCCAAAAACGGATACACGTCAGGCGGACTTCATTTATTATGGATTGCCTGTGGTGCTCGATTATGACCCGGCTATTGCCCGAGCTGACGTGGCAACCCCCATCAACGAAAATGCTGTGGCCGATTATTTCGACCGGATGAGCCAGACCAACTACAACCAGTTGCTTTCGCAGATTTACGAATACAGCGGGATGATGAATCTGAACGACTGGGGAACCTATATGCTCATCAAAAAAATGGCGGCGCAGCTCACCGCCGATGTCAACAGTCAGCGTCTGCTCACCTGGTACCTGATGCTGCGCTCCGGCTACAAAGCAAAGGTGGCTTTCGCCGATAATCAGATATTTCTGCTCTTGCCCATCAGCAATCAGGTGTATGATGTGAATTATTTTACCATCGACAACCAAAGATATTATGTGATGGATGCCGCGGTGACCAACGTTTTCACCTACGGAAAAGATTATCCCGAGTCGCAAAAAACTGTCAGCCTCGATTTGGTGCGTGCCGTCGATCCGGGCACAGAACCCAAAGAACGCATCATCAATTTTTCGTACGACGGCCAGGCCTACAACATCCCGCTCAGCTACAACCGGCACGCCATCGACTTTTATAACGACATTCCGTTGGCCGACGTGCGGGTTTACTTTGATGCCATGGCGTCGCCCGAAGCCAAAACGTCGATGACAGCGGCCTTTGCTCCGCTTATTCAAGGATTGGATGAGCTGCAGGCCGTGAGCTTATTATTGCATTTTGTGCAAACGGGCTTTGTTTACCAAACCGACGACGAGCAGTTTGGGCGCGAGAAGTTTTTCTTTGCCGAAGAGGTGCTTTATTATCCTTACTGCGACTGCGAAGATCGCTCGGTGCTTTTTGCTTATCTGGTAAAAAGCCTGACGGGACTGGAAGTTGTCGGGTTGAATTATCCGGGACACATGGCTGTGGCCGTAAATTTTTCGCAGCCTGTCGGGGGCAATTATGTGATGGTTGATGATAAAAAATTCGTAGTTGCCGATCCCACCTATATCAATGCTCCGGTAGGCCTGGCCATGCCCGAGTTTGCCGGTGTATCACCCGTGGTGGTACCCATTCACAACAGTTTCTTTACCGGTCAACAGCACGACGCACTGTGGCAGGAGGTAATTGCTGCAGGCGGCAGCCGCGGCGACAACAGGAGCGATATGATCGTCAGCAGCGATGGCTCACAACTGGTGACGGGATATTTTACACAGTCGTTTCGGCTGGGTGTGGTGCGGGTTGAAGGCGGCGAGCAGCCCGCTATGTTTGCCATGAAAACTGACAAAGATAACCAGCCGCTGTGGTTTAGCAACAGCCAGGGGACAGGCATGGCGATAGCTTACGGACTGATCAGCGACGATAAAAACAACGTGTATGTGGCGGGCACCTACAGCGGCGAGATGGAGATAGATGGACGAAAGATCAGCAGCAACTCCGATGTAGCAGACGTTTTTGTAGCTGCCTATTCGCCAACAGGCAAATTGAAGTGGCTGCAAAAAGCCAACATCGACACGGCCAACGCGCAAGGCATGGCAACAAATCAGAGGCTCGCTTATTTGATTCGTTTTAATAAAGATGGAAAAGCCCTTGGCAACGAAGTTTTTCCGGGCACCAGCGATTTCGACAACTTCGGGATCTTTGTAACCAAGGCAGGAGAAGTGGCCGTTACAGGAGCTTTTGGCGAAACCACAGGTATGAATATTTCAACCGTCTCTTACGCCTCCACCACCGACTTTGATGCTGTGCAGGCGCTCAAAAGCGAAAACGACCGACTGATCGACGAGCGCTATGAAAAATCTATCGCAGGATTATTTGCCGTAGTATCTGTGGCGCAAAGTAATGGGGTTGTAATTCCCGGAAGTATGGCACAGGAGGCTATCGACAAATATAATCCGGGGTTCAAAAGTAAAAATCCGCAGATTCACAAGATGATCCCCAGGATTCATTTTATCAAAAACCAGCAGGGCATCATCACGCTGAAAACTGATAATGGGAAAGATATTAATATAGATATGATGCGCGTGAGCAATGATGCCCGCCTCAAAGTGGTGATGCTTGATTCGGGCGATGCACGCATAGAGGTGCTGTCAGGGATAAAGGTCGGGAAAGCCATCTGGTGGTACAAGTTAAACAGCATCACACTTTACAAAGCCAGCGGCGATCTGCTGTTCGATTACGACAGCGACCATGCCCAGGCACGCAAAAACCTGAAAAAAGATATTTTGTATTAGTGGAAAAAAATATAACAATTTAGGTCTCCTTCGGCAGCTTTGGCTTGGCCACATCCGCAGCGATCGTGTTAATATTTCTTACATGGAGAACGCTAAAATATTGGATTGATGCGTAAATAGAAAAAGGAAAAAACGAATGGGTATCGGGGGGTGGGGGATGTTTTCTTTACGATAAAAGCTTCTCAATCCTTTGGCTTAAATTTTCTCGCATCGTGCGCAGATTCTGATATAAATCGTTCTTTAGGCAAAGCCTGATCTGCTGCCGCAGTTTGTCATAGAAGTCGTTGATAAACAAAGCAGCTTTGCCAATCAGTGGCAAGGTGATTAAATATGCTGCCGCCCAACCCCAGCTTCCGGAAATCCAACCAACGGCTACCGTTTGCAGCAGCGTCATCAGCGGGACGGTGAGTACCCAAACGCCATATTCGGTGGTAGCCCAAAACGCACGATCCCTGATTTTGCGGCGCACCACGATGGAAGGCACCACAAATCCAATAAAGAAATTTATGTATCCGTAAAGAAACAGCGGCACAGCAAAGATGGCCAGAAGAAGATTTCCACCTAAAGCCACAGGAGAACTTTTTCGCGCCACAGCGGCATCTGACAGGTGATGTTGCGCGAGCAGTTGCCTGTACTTTTCGGTTGCAGAAAAAAGCCCGGTGGCCTGCTCTGGCTGTTCTTCTTCGTAGCGCTGAAGCTGGTCAGAAAGCTGTTGTCGTTGCTTTATTTCATCGGCAGCATATCGGGTCGGGGAATTATGAAAATCAATTTCGGTGAGAGCGAAAACGCTGTCGTAATGCAGGCGGCTGGTGATATTTAGCGAAAGCGAAAATATGCGCCGCTTTAGCTCGTCGCGCAGGGCTGGCATCGCGGTGTTTTCATTTTTAGCGTAAGCGGCTGCATAATCTTTTATATAAATAGGCTTTCCAAACTGAACCAGCAGCCGGCGGTGGAAGTGGTAATAATGGCTGTAGAAAATCCCCACCGGAACGATGGCAATATCCAAAGCAAAATCTTCGTGTTCGGCGGCCATGAAGGCTATGCGCGGGATGGCTTTTTTGTGCGGTGCCGACTGGCGCCTGAAAGTATGCATGCCTTCGGGAAATATCGCCAGCGCCCGCTTATTTTTCAGCACGCGCAGCGCCAGGTCAAAAACTTCGTCGTTTTTGGAGAGGTTGTTTTTTCCGTCGCGGATGCGATAGACGGGGCTGATTTTGAGGAAATGCAGTATTTTATTGATAACAGGGTTGCCGAAAATGTCGGCACGTGCCAGCCACACGGGCTGGGGCGGTACCGTAAGCAACACAGCCATGGCATCCATCAAAGCATTTTGGTGGTTGGGAGCCAGAATGAGCGCGACATCTTTCGGGATGTTTTCCAGCCCTGACACTGTTATCCTTCGGTGGATCAGGCGGTGCAGCAAGCGTGCATGAATGCGCAACAGGTCGTAGCCCAAAGAGTAGTTTTCATGTTTCATTTCACAAGCTCTATTTTGCGTCGTGACCAAAAGGTAGCCAGCGCCAATCCGCTCACGATGTGCCACACGCCCCACCAGGCGGCAATAATGGTCATCCCGCCAAGCTCCATCTCTGGCGGAAATATTTTCGGATTAAACATCAAAGCCAGCGCAAGTCCCGAGTTTTGTATGCCCGTTTCGATGGTGATGGAGCGGCGGTCAGTTTGCGGCAATCGGGTGATGGTGCCTGCCAAAAAACCGGCTCCCAACGCAAGCACATTGTGCGCCAGCACGATGAGAAACACCAACGGCACATATTTTTTAAATTGACTAAAGTTGGCTGAAAGCAAAATGACAACCAGGACAACAAAAAATAGAATAGAGATCATCTTGATGGGCTTGACGATTTTGGCGGTGAAGCGCGGGAACCTGGAAGCAATGGTGATTCCGGCAATCACCGGAAGACCCAGCAACAGGAACACCGTTTGAAAAACCTGCTGCACGTCGATGTTGAGTGGACGCAGCAGGTCGCCGGCACCTTTGTTATAATGTCCAATGTACCAGTCGCCCCAGAGGGCGAAGTTGAAGGGGGTCATAAAAACAGCCACCATGGTGGCAATGGCCGTAAGGCTGATGGAAAGCGCTGCATTGCCTTTGGCGTTGGCGCTGATAAAGTTGGAGATGTTGCCGCCCGGGCAGGCAGCCACCAGAATCATCCCCAGCGCTACGGTAGCAGTAAGATTCAGGGAGATCACCAGCAGAAAAGTAAGTGCCGGCAGCAACACGAATTGTGCTACTACCCCGGTAATCACTGATTTGGGATGCGCCAACACATCCCTGAAATGCGAGAAGTTGATGCTCAGCGCCACGCCAAACATGATAAATGCCAGCGCGATGTTGAGGGTGTGAATGCCGGAGGCAGAAAAGTTGAGCCTTACATGGTCCAGTACATCGAGTGAGTTGTGCATGTTAGTTTTGCAAAAGAGGCAAAAATAGTATTTCTATTTTGGAAGCTAAAAACATAGAGGCGCCCGATTTGCATTTCAAAAATCACCCTTCCATATTTATCATAGCTCCCAATGCGCGCAGGTCATCAAAAAACTTAGGCCACGACTTGCTGACGCATTCGGCGCCGGCAATGGTAACGGGTGCGTTGGCTGCAAGTGCTGCCACAGTGGTGGCCATTGCGATGCGATGATCGTGGTGGGCATCGATAGCAGCTCCGGTAAGCCTGGCGCCATAGATGTGCATGTTGTCGCCATCCAAAATAATAGGAATCCCCATCCTGGAAAGTTCCTGTTGCAGCGACAATCCGCGGTTGCTTTCCTTCTTTTGCAGCCGGTACAGGCCACTCAGCGTGCTGGTTCCCCGCGCTGCTGCTGCCAACACTGCCAATGGCGGAAACAGGTCGGGGCAATGGGTACAGTCGAAACGAAAAGGCTGAGGCTTTTGCTGCCGGATGGTGATGCCGTTGCCGGAAATGCCAGTGGGAATTCCCGCTGCTGCCAAAGCTTCGATGATCTGTCGATCGGCTTGTTTGCTGTGGATGTCGAGGCCGGTAATGGTGAGATCGCCGGCCAGAGCAGCAGCCACCATCATAAAAGCAGCGCCACTCCAGTCGCCTTCGATAGCAATTTCCGTTGGAATGTAGTTTTGGTTGCCACCGATACTATAAGTATCGGACGATTTCTGGTTTATCTCTATTCCAAATTTATGAATGGTTTCCAGTGTCATCAGCACATAGGGAGCGCTTTTAAGGTGCTTCACGGTAAGTTTGCTCTCACCGCCAAGCAGCGGCAGCGTCATCAGCAGGCCACTTACAAATTGTGAGCTTTCGCTGCCGTCAGCCACTACTTCACCGGCTTTCATTTTTCCGGAAAGGAGATAAGGTAATTTTCCCTTATCGGAGAGGCAACGGACGCCCATCTGTTGAAGGACTTCGCAAAGGTTGCCCAGCGGACGTTTCAGCAAAGTTCCCTTTCCGGTAATGGTGAGAGGGTTGTCGAAAAGTGCGGGTGCCAGCGCTATCATCAGGCGGGCGGCCAGCCCCGATTCGCCACAGTCGAAAGTAAATGAAGTTGGCCGAAGCGTGCCTGTGATTTCAAGCTGGTCGTTTTGATGTTTCACTATGCTGCCCAGTTGGCGGGCTATCTCCAGCATCGCGAGCGCATCATCGCAGTGGGAGGGATGATGGAGCACAGATTGCCCATCAGCAAGCATCGCGGCAGCAATGGCACGGATGGTCTGGCTCTTGGAAGCGGGAGCAGCCAGAGTTCCTTCGATGGCCGATGGACTGACGGTAGCTGTCATGAGGAGAGCATAAAATTTTGAAGTTCGGTGACTGCAATCTTTTTTATCACAGCCTTACCAATACTTTCCAACAGTACAAAATGTATCTCCCCGTCTTCGCGCTTTTTGTCGGCGGTGAGTGCCCCGACGATTAATTGGGGATCGGCAGAAGTGCTTATTGGCAAATCAAGATTCCGGAGCAGACGGATGACGCGCTCATATTGATTTAGCGAAAGCGAAGTATGTTTCATCGACAGCCGGAGGGCGGCGGCCATACCGATGCTCACGGCGTGGCCATGGCTGATGCCGGCAACCTTCTCGATGGCGTGCCCATAGGTGTGCCCAAAGTTGAGGATGCGCCGCAGGTTTTGTTCTTTCTCGTCGCGTAGCACCACCGCGCTTTTTATTTGGTACGAGCGCAGCGTGATGTGGCGGATGGCATCTTCATCAAGATTTAAAATTTCCCGGAAATTATTTTCGATAAAATCGAAATAGGCAGCATCGGCTATCAGGGCATGTTTCACAATTTCGGCCAGGCCGTTGGCAAGCTCATGGCGGGGTAAAGTTTGCAAAGTGGCCGGATCGCTTAAGATAAATTTTGGCTGATAAAAGGTGCCGACCATATTTTTAAAACCCTGAAAGTTGACGCCGTTTTTGCCGCCAATGGCAGCATCGGCTTGTGCCAGCAGGGTAGTGGGGACGAATGCGCAGGCGATGCCACGCAAATAGGTAGCAGCCGCAAAGCCGGTGATGTCGCAAACAATGCCACCCCCCACGCCCACAAGCATCCCCGATCGGTCGATGTTCAGCTCGATCAGTTGCCGATAGATGTCGTGCATGGTCAGGAGCGTTTTGTGCTGTTCGCCGTCGCCGGTGAGAATTACCGGAAGTCCCTGCCAGTGGTGGCCATAATGCTGCTGAATTACTGCCTGGGTAATCACCACCGAATGTACGGGAAGGTATTGCCGCAGGTTAGCAATTGGCTCGTTCGACAAGTAGTTGGTGGCAGCAAACGGATGGGAACTGGCGCTACTCATGTTTGTTTTTAAATGGCTGATGATTGATTCAAACGATTACTTATTATGGTTTGCCAATAAATTTTTAAGACCAAAAATAAAATCCAAACATAAATAATATTTCGGTGCGCTGCACCTCAAGAAAAACTGATACATATTGAGGCCTGAGAACTGAAAACTGAGAGCTGCCGACTGGATTTCTGCATCAGGAGAGCACTTCGTATTTGAGGTTTTTGCTGTCGAAGGCCTCGCGGATGGTCTGCAACTGGTCGATGCTCTGCAGGTTAAAAGTGAGCGTAATGAGTACGAAACCAACCGGTACCGTAGTAATGGAGCGCTCGTGCTGGATGTCGTGGATGTTGGCGCGGATGCTGTCGAGGATGGTGATGAGTTGTTTTAACTCACCGGCAAGGTCGGGGGTGAGCACTTTGAGGCGCACGCGCATACCTTCTTCCATCATACCTTTTTCGATTATCTGCTCCAGGGTGCCCATGTTGATGTTTCCGCCGCTGATAACCGGAACTACTTTGCGGCCTTTCACGTCGATTTTGTGTGTGAGGATGGCTGCCATAGATGCTACTCCCGAGGGTTCGGCCAGTATCTTGGCGCGTTGCAGCATCAGATACAGGGCGTGGGATATTTCAGCATCGCTCACCACCACCAGCTCATCCACGTATTTCTGCACGCACTCCAGGGTGAGGTCGCCGGGAGTTTTCACAGCTATGCCGTCGGCGATGGTGTGCAGCGAGCTGAGGCTGCTCACGCGTCCTTGCTCCATCGAAAGCTTCATCGACTGGGCGCCTTCGGGTTCTACACCGATGATACGGATTTTTGGGTTGAATTTCTTAAGTGCTATGGCTATCCCTGCTATAAGCCCGCCGCCACCGATGGGCACCACCACATCTTGCACGTCGTCGAGCTGTTTAAAAATTTCCAGTCCAATCGTTCCTTGTCCGGCGATGATATCGGGGTGGTTGAAAGGATGAATGAAATAGGCGCCGCTCTCTTCTTTGAAGGTCATGGCTGCTGCAAAGGCGTCGTCGAAGGTGTCGCCGGTGAGCACTACTTCGGCGCCATAGCTGCGCGTGGCCATCACTTTGAGTGGCGGAGCAAATACCGGCATAAAAACGGTGGATTTTACACCCAGCCTGGTGGCGCTGTAAGCTACGCCCTGTGCGTGATTGCCCGCCGAAGCGCACACCACTCCGTTGCTCAACTCCTCGGCACTAAGCGCACTGATCATGTTGTAGGCACCGCGCACCTTGAAGCTGCCGGTCGACTGCAGATTCTCCATCTTCATAAATACTTGGGCGCCAGACATCATCGAAAACGACTTGCTTGACTCAAGAGGAGTAACTTTTACAATGTTGCGCAGCGTGGACTGTGCTTTAATAATGTCGGAAAAATCAGGTATTTGACTCATGAGATATTTTTTGTATGTAAGTGCAAATTTACTAAATAACGTCGGCTAAGGTGGCGGGGTAAGATTATGACAGAGCAGCAGCAGGGTGCTCCGAAATCACTATTAAAACAAAACAGGTTTTCGCTTGCGCGGATGGAAAATCAAGCGCTGACGTTTTGAAGCCTTTGCCTGGCTGGAGGGAGGTTATTATTGCTCCTGATGCAGCGCGGGCAATTGCCAGAAAACGCATACTGTGGCTGTTGGTGACAGTATTTTGTAAAAGGATTCAGCCAGTTCAATCGACAGCTATCATGCACGTATTTAATAAATAAAAGCGGGTATTTTTTTGGTTTTGATAATATAAACCCTACAACGAATTGATCTCGCCGGTAAGTTTGGCAAGGGTATCTTTTGCGTTGCCGAAGAGCATCCGGGTGTTGTCTTTATAAAACAATGGATTTTCTATTCCGGCGTAGCCTTTGCCCATGCCACGTTTCATCACGATGACGTTTTTGGCCTGGGCGGCATTTATCACCGGCATGCCATAGATGGGGCTGCCGGGCGTTTCGTTAGCTGCCGGGTTTACCACGTCATTAGCACCTACTACTATCACTACATCGGTGGTTGCCATATCTTTGTTGATCTCGTCCATCTCCACCAGCTTTTCGTACGAAACATCGGCTTCGGCCAGCAGCACGTTCATGTGACCGGGCATGCGTCCTGCCACCGGATGAATACCATAACGCACCTGCACACCTTTTTCCTGGAGCACTTTTTCGAGTTCATGGATGGTGTGTTGTGCCTGCGCTACGGCAAGGCCATATCCCGGCACCACCACCACCGATTTGGAGTAAGCCAGCAACACAGCCGCATCGCTCATGGTCATCTCTTTGATGCTGCCGCTTTCGTCGCCTGCTGCACCGCCAGCCTTGGCGCCAAAGCCGCCAATGATTACGTTGAGCAGCGAGCGGTTCATCGCTTTTGTCATCAGCACGGTGAGGATGCTTCCGGCGGCGCCAACAAAAATACCACCCAGAATCATCGCCAGGTTATTATAAATAAAACCGGCCATGGCTGCTGCGATACCTGTGAGCGAATTGAGCAGCGAGATAACCACCGGCATATCGGCGCCACCGATGGGCAGCACAAACATGATCCCGTAAATTACTGAAGCAGCGAAGAGCAGATAAACCAGCCAGGCGTATTCCTGCGGGGCTGGCTGCACCAACACGTAAACGGTGGCTCCCACCAGCGCGGCAAGCACCAGCATATTCACCCATTTCATCAGTTGTGCATTAATATTGCCGATCTTTCCGGCCAGCTTGCCATAAGCAATAAGGCTGCCGCTGAACGCTATCGATCCGATGATGAGGCCGAGCAAAGTTACCAGCAGCGATTCGTTTTCTGGATTGCCAAATTCGAGCAGGCCTACCAATGCGGAGGCTGCACCGCCGGTAGCATTAAAAAACGAAACCAGCTCCGGCATAGCAGTCATTTTTACACGCCTGGAGATGACCATCCCCACCACACTGCCCAGAAGTATTGTAATAATAATGACGAGCGCGCTCATCCAGCCAATGGTTTCTCCCTGAGGATTGCGATAGAGAAACAGCGTGGTGATCATGGCCAGCACCATAGCGCCGGCAGCATAAAAATTGCCTTTGCGCGCTGTGCGCGGATGGCTGAGCAGCTTGAGGCCTACCACAAAAAAGATGGCCGAAAGCAGGTAACTAAATTCGAGGACGGCATCGCCTAAAATAAAACTGACGCCGTTGAGAGTTTGTAATGTCTGATCCATGTTCGGTACTTATAATATGCGTTTGATCAATGCAATCAATGTGACTTATTAAAATTGTGATGCGAGAATAGGTGGATTTATTTCTTTTTCTTAAACATTTCCAGCATGCGGTCGGTAACTGCAAAGCCGCCCACCACATTCAGGGTGCCGAAGAATACAGCCAGAATACCCAGCACCAGCTCCAGCGAAAGCTTTGTAATATCGGTATGACCTACCAGGATAATGCCTCCGATGACGATGACACCGCTGATGGCGTTGGCGCCCGACATGAGCGGTGTGTGAAGCACCGATGGAACGTTGCTGATAACCTCGATGCCCAAAAATACCGAAAGTGCGATGATAAAGATGATGTCGCGATAGGTGTAAAAAAAGATAAATATCTCGTTCATAAAAATAGGATTTTAAGATTTTGATTCTTGTGGTTCGATAATAGATTTTACGCGTGCGTTGATGATCTTGCGGTCGTGCGTAATGCAGGCGCCCTGCACCACCTCATCGTCGAAGTTGAGGTTTAGATCTCCTTTTTCGTCGATGATCAGTGCCAGGAAATTCACCAGGTTTTTGCCGTACATGCGGCTGGCGTCGATGGGCATGGAGGAGGGATAGTTAGAATTCCCGAAGATTTTCACGCCATGTTCCACCACAGTTTTATCATTTTGTGTCAGCTCACAGTTGCCACCCGAAGAAGCCGCCAGGTCGATAATTATTGAGCCGGGCTTCATTTGTTCTACAGTCTCTTTTTTGATAAGAACGGGCGCTTTACGACCGGGAATTTGTGCCGTGCAGATGATCACATCCGATTTCACAGCATGGTCCTGTATCATTTGGCTTTGCCGCGCTTTAAATTCTTCGGTTTGTTCCACGGCATAACCGCCGGCAGCGGCATCGTCCACAGCGCCTTCCACCTCTATAAATTTAGCACCCAGGCTTTTTACTTCCTCTTTTACGGCGGCGCGTACATCAAAAACTTCCACCACCGCGCCGAGTTTGCGTGCTGTGGCAATGGCCTGCAATCCGGCCACACCGGCGCCCAATATCAATAGTTTGGCAGGTCGGATGGTTCCGGCTGCCGACATAAACATCGGGAAAAACACCGGAAGATTCAGCGCTGCTTCAAGCACTGCGCGATAGCCAGCCACTGTGGCCATCGACGAAAGCACATCCATGGCCTGGGCGCGCGAAATGCGCGGGATGGCGTCGAGGCTAAAGCTGGTAAGGCCTGCTGCGCGAAATGATTTTACCATGTCGGTGTTGGTAAGCGGCTGCAACGTGCTTACCATAACATGTTGCGGCTTTAGCTTTTTAATATCATCGGCACCCGGCGGGTTTACAGCCAACAGCAACACAGCTTGTTGCAGCAGTTGATCCCGCGACACAACTTTTGCTCCCGCAGCCTGGTAATCTTCGTCGCTGGCAAAGGCATGCAAGCCTGCACCTTTTTCGACAAAGACCTGATTGGAGTTTTCAGTCAGCGTTTTTACAGCCTCAGGAAGCAATGCTACACGCTGTTCGGGTGAAATTTCAGAGAGAACGCCTATGTTCATAGTTTCTTAAATTTTTGGGCAAAAGTAGATAACATTATTTTTAACTAACCGTATCAATTCAGGAAAAGACGGAAATTAACCTTTTTTGCGATTTTATTATTTTTTTCAAACTTCAAATCTTATTTCCGCTATTGCACCGATACCAGGTCGATGTCGAAAATCAGCACACTGTGAGGCGGAACATTGTTGGTGCCATTGGGGTAGCCCAGCGCCGAGGGGATAAAAAACGTTCCCGAGCCACCTTCCTGCAAAAGCGGAATGCCAATTTTCCAGCCTTCGATAAGATTCGACAGTGGGAAAACGCGCGACGCATTGGCGGTTTTGTCGAAAATGTTGCCATTGGTAAGATAGCCTTTGTAAAACACCTCTACCAGCGAGTTAGGTTCCGGATGTTTGCCGGCGCCATGGACGGTTATTTTGTAATAGATGCCTGAGGCATGGCGCTCGGCAGTAATGTTGTTTTGCTCCAAATAATCCTGGATGATCTCTTCATCGAGCTGCGCCTGCTTTTCGTCGGTGTCATCATTTTTGGAACAGCCAAGAAGCAGGGAGGTTGCTGCCAGGAGCATCAACAGTGGCAGCCAGCGTTTTATCGTCATCATATTTTTCTTTTTTATTAAAATACTTATCAATTTTTTTAATCGGCAAAAGTAGGCCAAAAGCTGGTTGGTGTAAGCAAAAAAAGCTGCTTTCGAAAAAGCAGGAGCAACTTTTTGCAGCTTATGCGGAAATCCGGGCGGATGTCCATTTTGTTTTTTGGATTAAACATCCACCACCAAAGCGTGTTTTTATTTTTTTCATATTAAAATTAAAATTTAATAAAATGGCATCTAAATCTGCTTTTATCAATAAACTGAAACAGCGATGGGGGATTACCTCCACGTTTCAGATCGTGCTTATTCTTATTGTTTTTGCCTGCACCGGCATGTCGGTGCTGTATGCCGAAGGGTGGGTTTACAGTCTGTTTGGCATACCTGCCGGCCTCGACTGGCACATGAGGGTACTGCTTTTCATCCTCCTCACCCTGCCGCTTTACAATGTGCTGCTTCTTTTTTATGGTCTCCTCTTTGGGCAGTTTGGCTTTTTTTGGAACTACGAAAAGCAGATGCTGCGCAGGCTGCTTAGACTGGTAATGCGTCGGCGGGAAGTGTGAGGAGAGATTTTGTGGTTGAAATTGTGAGTGTGTGCCCGTGTGCCGGCCTCCGCTGTGGGTAGTTTTTGTTTTGTCGTAATTTGAGATTTGCCATAACCTCTATCTTTGCGCCAAATTAATAAGATAAGCGTGCAGGATCATATACAAAAAATTGCCACAATGTTCCGTAGCTGGTCGGGCGAAGAAGCCACGGCCATCGTGCCATTGCCCGCCTCAGGTTCATATCGGCAATACTACCGGCTTAGCAGCAAGAAAGCCCAGGCGGTTGGTGCTTTTTACGACAGCCCCGAAGAGAATAAGGCTTTCATCAACCTTTCGCGGCAGTTTCTCAAAGCCGGCCTCAACGTCCCGGAAATTTATGCTGTTGCCGACGACCAGCTCTGTTATCTGCTGCAGGATCTGGGCGATACTACCCTGTTCGACATTGTGAGCGCACACAAGCAGAATAGAGGTTTCGATGAGGAGTTGATACAAATCTACCGGCAGATCATCGACGAGCTTATCAGGTTTCAAATCATCGCCGGGCGCGACCTCGATTATTCGGCCTGTTATCCGTCAGCCGATTTCGACACGCAGGCCTACATGTGGGATTTGAATTATTTCAAATATAATTTCCTGAAGCTGGCGCAGATTCCTTACAACGAATATCACCTCGAGGAGGATTTCCGCAAGCTGGTGCAACTGCTGCTTTCGGTAGAAAGCTCCTATTTTGTCTATCGCGATTTCCAAACGCGCAACATCATGTTGCATCAGGGGCAGCTCTATTTTATCGATTACCAGGGTGGCCGGCGCGGCCCTGTGCATTACGACCTGGTGTCGTTGCTTTTTCAGGCACGGGTGGGCATGCCCGCTGCGGTGCGTGAGCAGCTCATCGATTATTACATTGCCGAAGCACATAAAGTGGCGCCGCGCAGTGTGAAAGATTTCAGGCAGCATTTTTACAAATTTGTACTTATCAGAATATTGCAAACACTTGGGGCTTACGGTTTCAGAGGCTTGTACGAGCGGAAGCAGCATTTTATCGACAGCATTCCACTGGCCATCAACAATGTGAAATGGCTGATGGATAACCAAAAAATCCCCGATCACCTCAGCGAACTTATCAACTGCCTGCGGGAGATAATCAGCCGCGAAGACCTCCACGCTGCTGAGGCGCCTTGCTTAACGGTTTCTATCAACAGCTTTTCCTACAAGCGCGGAGTGCCGCCCGATAATTCCGGCAATGGTGGTGGTTTTGTGTTCGATTGCCGTCCGCTACCCAATCCGGGGCGTGAGGAAAAATACCGCAACCTTACCGGGAAAGATAAAGAAGTGTGCGACTATCTGGAGAAAAGTCCGGAGGTAGAAAGGTTTATTAGCCTTGCGACGGATATGGTCGGGCTTGCTATCGAAAATTACACCGCGCGGCGGTTTAGCCACCTGCAGGTCAGCTTCGGCTGCACCGGCGGACAGCATCGGTCGGTCTATTGCGCCGGACAACTTGCCAGGCGGTTGCAGGACGATGATCGGATTCGTATCGTGTTGCGTCATCTTGAACAAGAATAAACCGGCTTGCGTTTTATCATTTTAACACCCAAAAATTATGACGAAGACACGTTGCAAAAAAGATAAATTCCATCAGATCGACACCGACCGTTTCAAGTGCAATCGTTGCGCACAAACGGCCAACGACAAGGACAAACTCTGCAAGCCCAATAAGCAATAGGTTGTAATTCTTTTTCTAAAAATAACTCTACTATGAAGGCGATGATATTTGCTGCCGGCCTGGGAACGCGACTTGGTTCTTACACGCAACATACGCCCAAAGCACTTGTGGAGGTGGCTGGGAAGCCCATGCTGGCGCATGTTGTCGAACGCCTCAAGCAGGCCGGTGTTACCAGCATCATCATCAACCTGCATCATTTTGCCGATAAAATTAAAGCCTGGGTAGCCGCTGAAAATAATTTTGGTATAGAAATAAAATTTTCCGACGAAACCGCTCAATTGCTCGATACCGGCGGTGGATTGCTGAAGGCACGATGGTTTTTCGACGACGGGCAGCCTTTCGTTGTTCACAATGTGGATGTGCTTTCCAATATCAATATCCTGGCGATGCTGCAACAGCACAACGTCAGCCATGCACTTGCCACACTTTTTGTTCAAAAACGCAGAAGCACACGCTACCTGCTTTTTGATGAGGCGATGCTGCTGCGCGGACGCCACGACACCCGGAACAACCAAACTACATTCTCAACGGCTCGACAGAACAATTTGCATCAGTTAGCTTTTAATGGAATCCATATTCTCAACCCTGCTATTTTTGATCATTTCGCGCAAAGCGGCGCTTTTTCTATCATCGAAACTTATCTTTCGCTGGCACGAAATCATACCATCAAAGGCTTCCGTGACGACGAAGCAATTTATCTCGACATCGGAAAACCCGACGCCCTTCAGGAAGCGCAACAGCTCATCAGAAAGATCAATTGAGGCTTCTGATCCAGGCAGATTATAAAAAAACGGGATGGTGGATTTTGGGATCATGCGGGCGCCCGAAAGTCAGACCAATTACTTGACGTTTCGAGGGGCCCTTCGGACGCTCGAAAGTAATGGACAACAATATCCTTCGAGGTTCTCCGGACGGCGGAAGGTCAGTACTTCCGGGAGACAGATCACGCTATGAGGTAATGTTGAGAGAAATCCTGTCCATGCAGGGACTGGTAGAATAGTTTTCCCTCCGCCAGGAACCAGCTTGTCTTCGCTACGATCAGGAATGTAAATAAATCCGGCAGCTGTTGAATGAAAGAATGAACGAATCCGCTACTCTTTTATCACCTTCCACGACCGATGGCTGCCGGCCAGGGAAATGGAAAGGATGTAACTGCCCGCCGGCTGCGCTGATAAATCCACGGTGGTTTTTGCATGGCGGATTTCCTGCTGCAGGATC
>JAAYIU010000062.1 GCA_012523265.1 Bacteroidales bacterium
CGTCCAGGTCGACCCAGTAGCCCATTTGTCGTGTCAGCTCATCCCACTCGCCTTTGTATTTCATCACCTCTTTGCGGCAGGCGTCGTTGTATTCCTCAACAGTTATCTTGCGTCCGATGTCTTCTTTGGTGATGCCGAGGGTTTTTTCTACGGCTATCTCGATAGGCAGACCATGGGTATCCCAGCCCGCTTTGCGCGGAACATAAAAGCCTTTGAGGGTTTTGTAGCGGCAAAAGATATCTTTGATGGTGCGGGCCATCACGTGGTGGATGCCTGGCTTGCCGTTGGCCGAAGGAGGCCCTTCGTAAAAGACATATTTTGGCCCTTCGTCGCGGTTTTTTAAACTACGGTGAAAGATGTCCTGGTCAACCCAAAAAGCGCGAATTTCATCGGCGATTTTAGGAAGGTTCAGATGGTTGTATTCGTTGTATCTTGCTGACATGTAAAAAATTTGCCCTTAAAAATTTTGCGGCTGCAAAAATATAAAAATTAACTCAATAGATTTTTCTACCTTTGCTCTTCATTAAATAACTCTAACCTATGAAAAAATTCCTGACGTTACTAATCACAGCCTTCCTGGCCATTGCTGCCGCCGGGCAAGTTGACAAAATGAAAGACATCCTCGACGACGAAATGGACGCCGACAATCACACCTTACGCTTTAGCAACGCCCTTACCGGCGATGCAGTGAAAGGTGCCAGCATCACCATCCAGGATGTGGGCACCTTTGTGACCGATGCCGAAGGGAAAATCAAATTCCCGCGTGGCGAAGAAGAGGCCGTTTATTTGGTGAATTTTGCTGCCGATGGCTACATTACCACCGATGTAAGTCTGGAGGCGGTAGCCGGCACTATTTTCAACAACCGCATCTCGGTATCGCCGGTGATGGCCATGGAAAACATGCGCATCATCGTCGACTGGGGACGCCGCCCTGCCGACCTGGATGCCCATCTTACCAAAGACAAAAGCTATCACATCTCTTACCGCGACATGAAAGTGGCCGATGACGGCGAAGCCCGCCTCGACCGCGACGACACCGATAGCTGGGGGCCCGAAACTATTACCATCCAACAGGTGGATACAGAAGGCCACTACGAATTCTGGGTGCAGGATTATACCAACCGCGCCGACGAAAACTCCCGCAAGCTTAGCAAATCCAAGGCAACCGTTAAGGTTTACGGCAACAACCAGTTGCTCGAACTATTCAACATTCCCACCGACGACCGCGGCAACAAATGGCATGTTTTCACCATCGACCAGGGCAAGATTGTACCTACCAACTACGTCACCGCTAATGAGTAATGGCGGCATCTTACCCGGTTTTTTATTATTAAAAAATGCCTCATGCGGTTTTGGTTTTTAATGATTTTTACAATGGTTTTGTCGGTGGCTTACGCCGATGAGTTCGTGGTACGATCGTTCACCGTGGCGCAAACAGATGTTTCGGCCTTGCGGTATCAGCGGCACGACGCCAACGACAAAGTCTGCGCTATTATAAAAGTACGCACCGACCTGCGCGGGCTGGCCTTCGATGCCGGCAAAAATCTGGTGGGCGATATTCAGATTAAAAGCGGCGAATACTGGCTCTATGTCTCACCGGGCGAAAGTCGCATCACCATCTATAAAGATGGTTTTATCACAAAACACTACCTGTTGCCTCTTGCTGTAGAATCATCAAAAGTGTATGTACTGGAAGTTACCAACAAGCAAATGGCTGCCGCTGCCACCGGATCGCTCATCCTCGTCACCGAGCCACCAGGCGCCGTGGTAAAAATCAGGGAGCTTTCGGGGCTGGAGTTTACCACGCCCGACACGCTCCAAAACTATCCTGCATTTCCCTATTCCGTTACCATCACCAAATATCGCCACGCCACCCTCGACACCATCCTCACCGTGCATCCCACCGAAACGATTACCCACCACATCACCCTCATCCCCACCTGGGGCGATGTGCTGATAGATGTGGAACCGGAAGATGCTGAGGTTTTTATTGATAATGAATATGTAGCCACCGGCAACCAGAATTTCAGGGGCGACAGCAGGGGAATAGATGTCGGGCAGCATACCATCAGCATCCGCCGCGAGAATTATTATGTGCAGGAACAGGATGTAACAGTAATTCCCGGACAGATAACCTCTTTGCAATTTACACTACAACCAATGCTGGGGGTGCTAAAAGTAGAAACTCCCCCGGGCGCTGCCCTTTATATTGATGGTAAAATGGCCGGACGAGTGCCTTACACCGATACGCTGCTGACAGGTGATTACCAGCTCACGCTTTCGGCGGAAGGGTTTCTGGAAAAAACCATGGCGATCCGCATCACCGAAAACAATACAACTTACGTAAATGAAGCGCTTCAGCAAAGCCGGCTGGTGAAAATCACCTCCCAACCTTCGCAAGCAGAAATTTATCTGGATGGGGATTTCGTCGGAACCACCCCGGCTACTATTCTTTTGGGTTATGGTGACAATACGTTGCAATTGCGAAAAGCAAAATACCACGATCTGCAAGAAAACGTGCAGGTAGGAAAAGATACTGACGTGGCACATTTTACCCTTGAAGCGGATGTTTTGGCGGTGTTATTTACGTCCAGTCCGGGAGGCGCCCAATTGTATGTAGATGACAAATCGCAGGGCTTTACCAGTACACAGGTGGATTTGCCTTACGGCAAATATCGGGTGAAGATAAAGAAGCAGGGTTACTTTACCCGGCGGCGCAATCTTACAGTGGTGGCGCCCGGACAAAAAGTGCATTTCCATCTGCAAAACACCAGCCACTATCGTGCGGGAGCCATTTATGGAATGGGGGCATGGGGTGGCGAATTTACCTGGGCACGCTCATCAGTAGGAGTTGGCGTTGGCCTCTTCGTGCCGTCGGTACAAAAATTTACTCCGGAGGTGCAGCACAAAAACGTGAGTGTTTTGGATTATTCTGATCTTACATTAGGAACTCCCGTGGGTAGGGAAAGTAATGCCGATTCCGCTGACTTTTTCCTGTCATTCAAGGTGCATCTTTTTCTGCAAAAAATACCTCATCTTTCCTTTGTCTTTGGAACAGCCGTCGGAAAGGTTTATCGCACAGATGTGTATTTAGCGCACAAAACTTATCAAAATATTTATTTCGGAGAGGATATTCCAAAGGGTGATTATTTTTCGGTGGCGCACAGAGGGAAATGGAAATTCACTCCCATTGCCGGCCTGTCGTTGCGGCTGCTGCGGTTTTTTTATATCAATGGTGAAGTGTGGTTTAACACTACCGAAGGCACACAATTATACACCGGTGGAGGTATTTGTTTTCCTGTTAAGTGATTTCAATCGCCAGGAAAATTAACCGCAGAGAGCACGGGGGGAAATTATTGCTTCCTTCTCTGTTTGCTCTGTGGTTTTTGTATTTGATTGCAACCGCCAGGAAATTAACCACAGAGGGCGCGGAGAAGACGTAAAGGGCGCAGAGGGAAATTATTGCTTCCTTCTCTGTTTGCTCTGTGGTTTTTGTATTTGATTGCAACCGCCAGGAAATTAACCACAGAGGGCGCGGAGAAGACGCAGAGGAAGCAGAGGAAAATTATCGTTTCCTTCTCTGTTTCTTCTGTGGTTTTTGTATTTGATTTCAATCGCCAGGAAAATTAACCGCAGAGGACGCAGGGAAGACGCAAAGCGCAAAGAGGAAAATTAGCGTTTTCTTCTCTGTTTACTCTGTGGTTTTTGTATTTGATTTCGATCGCCAGGAAATTAACCGCAGAGGAAGCGGAGAAGACGCAGAGGACGCGGAGGAAAAATATCATTTCCTTCTCTGTTTGCTCAGTGGTTTTTGTATTTGTTTTCAATCGCCAGGAAAATAACCGCAGAGAACGCCGAGAAGACGCAGAGGACGCGGAGGAAAATTAGTATTTTCTTCTCTGTTTCCTCTGTGGTTTTTGTATTTGATTTCAATTGCCAGGAAATTAACCGCAGAGGAAGCGGAGAAGACGCAAAGCGCAAAGAGGAAAATTAGTGTTTTCTTCTCTGTTTCCTCTGTGGTTTTTGTATTTGATTTCTTTCGTTAAACTATTTTAAAGATAGTGCCTCCAAGCTATCTTTTGGCTTTATTTGTTTAATACACATAACTTTTTATTTATTAAAAAACAAATGTTATGAAAGTTGCTATTTTACATCATCATCTCAATCCGGGTGGCGTGACGCGTATCATGCAGTTGCAGGCGGAGAGTTTGCGCAGGGTTTTTCCTGAAATCGAAATCGTGGTAATTACCGGCCACGCTACCAACCCAAAACCTTTTAAGGCGCTCGAAATTCCAATAGTCGAATATCCGCCGCTCGATTATCTGCACCGAAGGCGCGGCCTGGAACAGGAGCTGCCTGAACTTTTGTCCGACATCACAAATTTTTTAAAATCGAATATCGACCGCAACACGATTATCCATGTGCACAACCTAAACCTGGGGAAAAATCCTGTGCTAACGTTGGCGCTCTCGGCCATGGCGCGACAAGGCTATCATCTGTTTAATCATTGCCACGACTTTGCCGAAGACCGCCCCGAAAACATGAAGTTTCTGCACGAGATTGTGGAAGATTATTTTCAGGAAGATTTGCACCGGGTGCTATACCCCGATAATTCCACCAGCTTTTTTGCTACGCTCAACAGTTTCGATTATAAAAGATTGCTGCAGAAAGGCATTCCTGAAAAACGAGTCTTGTTATTGCCCAATCCGGTGGAAGTCAACAAAACAGAGGGGGTGGTTGTTGAAAATGTGCGCGAGATGATTTGCCGGACATTGGGGTTGGATGGCAACAAACTGTTGATTACTTATCCGGTGCGGGTGATACGCCGCAAGAATATCGGCGAGTTTATTTTACTAAGCGCTTTGTTTGCCAACCGCTCCCACTGGCTGGTTACGCAGCCTCCCAAGAATCCTGTGGAGATGAAACCCTATCAAAATTGGAAAGATTTTTGCGAACGCTTGCATCTTGATGTTGTTTTTGAGGCAGGGCTGAAGGTGGACTTCATGGAATTGCTGACCGCCAGCGACCTGTGCCTTACCACCAGCACACGCGAAGGTTTCGGCATGGTCTTCCTGGAACCCTGGCTGCTGGGCACTCCGGTGATGGGACGCAACATCGGCTACGTCACCCGCGACCTGATTGAGAGCGGCGTTCAGTTTCCGCTGCTCTATGATGAAATAGAGGTGGAAACAGAAAATGGACAGGCCGACTTCGCCACACTGGAGATGGAAGAGCAGCAGCAGGTGATACGGCATGCGTTACAAGATGCGGCTTACGCCGAAAAAGTGCGCCTGCAAACTCCCATGCTCCTGAAGCTCTTCGACGAGGTTTCGGGGGTGGTGATCGAAAACAACCGTAAAGTAATTGAAGAGAATTATTCATTAAAAAAATATACACACACGCTCTATGAAGTATATCGAAAAATGGCTGAACACTATGACCGACCTTCAGCCGATACCCACCGCGGTAGAACCCCGACTGGATAAAATAGAAGGCATAAAAGCCATCATCTTCGACATCTACGGCACACTGGTAGTCTCGGCTTCGGGCGACATCAATCAGATTGATCTTTCGCAAGAAAATATGCGCACAGCGCTAAAGGAGGCAGATTATCTTTTACAGGAGAAAGACCCTAAAAAAGGCGAGAAGGTGGTTGCCGAACTGTTACAGCAGTTCGTCGATATTTTACAAAAACATCAGCAACAGCTACGCGATTCCGGAACACCTTTTCCCGAAGCCGACATCCGCCAGGTGTGGGATGAGTGGCTGCAATACGCCATCGGCAAGAAATACATTACCACCAACGGCGCCTCCGACATCACACACCTGACGTTTGTCTTTGAGATGCTCAGCAACAAAATCCATCCGATGCCCGGCATGCTCGAAGTGCTGCACTATTTCCACGACCGGAAATATCCGATGGGCATAGTCTCCAACGCGCAATTTTACACGCCCGTGATGATGAACTTTTTTATTGATGGCCAGGCCAGAGATACCGAAAGCCTGCCACTGTTCAACGACGACATCACGCAGTTTTCGTACAGCCTGCGCAAAGCAAAACCCGACCGCACACTCTTTGCACCGGTGCTTAAAGCTTTAAAAGAAAACTATGGCATTGCGCCGCACGAGTCCGTTTTTGTGGGCAACGACATGTACAACGACATCTACCCGGCACAGGATCTGGGTATGAAAACGGTGTTTTTTGCCGGCGACAAGCGCGCATTGCGCTTGCGCGAAGACAAAGCAGAGGTGAAAAATGTACGCCCCGACGCAGTCATCACCGAATTATTACAACTCACACGAATCATCCTATAATTATGAACGTCCATCATCTCAACATAGGAATTTTGCACTCACTCATCGGTAAGAACGATGGCGTTTCGATTGTAATCGATCAAACCGTGAACGCCATGGTGAACGACATGGGCATCCGCCTGGGGAACATCTATTTTCTGGCTGCCCATATCTCGCCACGCTTCAATGCCGAAACCGACGACATCTTCTGGCACAAGAACAAAATCCACAAAAAGATTATCAAATATTTCTCGGCAAAGCCGCCCAAAGGATTGGCAGAGCTTATCCACAGCGAGGCGATGAATGCCAAGGAGGTCATAAAACGATTTGTTGAAAAGCACCAGATCGACCTGCTCATCGCGCACAACACCGCACATCCTTATAATTTTATCACTGCCGTTGGATTGGGATATTATCTCGAAGAGCTGCGCAGCCAGGGCATCATCTGGCCCAACGTGATGGTGTGGTGGCACGACTCTTATTTCGAGCGCGACATCTTTTCCAACCCCAACCCGGTAATTGAAAAATATCTGAAATACCTTCCCGGCACCGACATCGACGGAATAGCCTTTATCAACAACTCGCAGATAGAGCTTGGCAAGCGCTGGTTCTCGACCTACGACGCGCCGCGGCTCGAATCGTTTTTTAAGCAGCGCGCTGTAGTAATCCCCAACACCAGCGACATCACGTGGGAATGGGAAAACAAGCCCTGGGAAAGCGATCAGTTGATTCATCCGCCGGTAGACAACTACAACAACTCGTTTTTTGAAGATGTGGGTTTAAAAGAAGAGCTGGCCAAACGCGAAATGACGATGCAGGATGCTGTGATATTGCTGCAACATACACGTGTAGTTCCGCGAAAGCGCATCGAAACGGCTATTGAATTGGCCTTTTTGCTGGAGAAAAAGTACCTGCGCCACGGCCATAAAAAATGCGTGGCGGTGCTGGTGAGTGGCCACTCCGGCGACGAACAGTTTGAATACAAGAAGTATTTAAAAGTGTTTTTTAAAGAAAAACTGGCCAATCATCCGCACAGCAACGTGGTGTTGATATTTGGCGAAAGCCACATCCTCTCGCACCGCGATATTATTGTAGATAAAAAATATTACAAGTTTGCCGAAATACCTGCCGTAGTAGCTTCGGCTGGGGGTATAGGTACTTTCTTTAGTGAGGTGGAAGGCTTTGGCAACAACCTGCTCGAGATGATCTCGTTCGCGCTGCCGGTAGCCATCAACCGCTATAAAGTCTATAAAGAAGAAATCGAACATCTGGGTTTCCGATTGCCGGCCATCGACAACGACGAACTGACGGATGCAGTGGTGGAGGAAACCTTCAGACTGCTCACCGACATCGGCTACCGCAACCAAATGATCCTGCACAACCTCAAGGTGCTCAACGAGAAACTTGGCCATGCCATCATTTCCGACAAGCTGCGGCCATTGATCGTTAACATGTTTACACGATTATTGAAATGATTTTAAATACATTGTCCTTTGATAACAAAATCATGCGTTAGCAAATAGGACCAAATGACAAAACCAAATACTATTTTGTAATTAATTACATAACAAACTAAAACTATAATGAGATGGGAGATTTTTATCAAAATGGATTGGTAACCACGCTTACCGATATGAAAAACCGGCCGATTGAAGACCTGGAGGCTGAGCTTCTGCGCTTTTCGTCACAACGGCCTATGGGGCTTATCATTCCAAGCCTCTATTCGGAGCTTGAAAACGAAGCGCTCGCCACTATTGTCGACGAGCTTTGCAAGGTGACCTATCTTTCGGAGGTGATTATCGGACTCGACCGTGCCACCGAAAAAGAGTTTCACCATGCACGCGAATACTTCTCGCGGCTGCCACAAAACCACCGCATCCTCTGGCACGATGGCCCGCGACTGATGGCGCTCGACAAACAGCTCAAAGACCTCAAGCTGGAACCCGACCAAATGGGCAAAGGGCGCAACGCCTGGTACTGCTTTGGCTACATGCTCGGCTCGGGCAAGTCGGAAGCCATCGCCCTGCACGATGCCGACATTATAACCTACAACCGCTCCATGCTTGCCAAGCTACTCTATCCGGTGGCAAATCCCAACTTTAACTACCGGTTTTGTAAAGGCTATTACTACCGCGCCGATCAGGAACACATCAAAGGCCGTGTGGTGCGTCTGTTGGTAACGCCGTTGTTGCGCGCACTCAAAAAATTCTTTGGTCCTACGGAATATCTCGAATACCTCGACAGCTTCCGCTATCCGCTGGCCGGCGAGTTCTCGATGCGCGCCGACGTGCTCAAAACCATCCGCATCCCTTCCGATTGGGGGCTGGAAATTGGCATACTCTCCGAAGTGCACCGCAACAACTCCACCAACCGCATCTGCCAGGTAGAAATTGCCGACCGCTACGACCACAAGCACCAGGAGCTGTCGGCCGACGATCCGAGCAAAGGACTCTCCAAAATGGTGTACGACATCGCTATGGCCATATTTATTAAGCTTGCGCAAAATGGAGTGACATTCTCGCCGGGAACATTCCGCTCCATCCGCTCCACCTATTTCCGCATAGGGCTTGACTTTGTGGAGCAGTACAGCGCACTCTCACGGTTCAATGGCTTCAAGTACGACCGCAACCAGGAAGAAGAAACTGTGATGCTCTTCTCGCGCCTGGTATATCAGGCCGGCGAAGACATGCTCAACAACTGGGACTACGCGGCATTTATCCCCAGTTGGCGACGCATACAAAGCGCTATCAAGGATTTCATTCCCGAATATTATGCTGCCGTAGAGCAGGATAATAAGTAGTGAGAAGTGAGAAGTGAGAGGTGGGAGGTGAGAAGTGAGAGGTGAGAGTTCAGAAGTAATAATTGGTAAAGGGTCAGATGGGAAATTACAAATGACAGACAAATTTTAAAAAACAAATTCCTAACATTTGTAACGCTTTGGTCATTGAGTTTTGAATATTGAAATTTATTTGGGATTGTTTACACCGACAACTGGCGGTTGTTTTATTGTCCTTTGGGATTTATTTGGGATTGTTTACACCGACAACTGACGGTTGCTTTATTGTCCCTTCAGGATTCGTAACACAGATTCGTAGCCCAGGCCTTCAGGCCTGGGATAAAAAATTGATTTTTAGAAAAATAGTAATTGTAAGATGGATGATTATCAGTATAAAAATCTGAACGAGCGTTTTGTAAAACAATTCCGGCAACGGCTCACCAAAATTTATGGCCGGGAGTTGCCGCAGGAAGAGCTACATGCTTTTCTGGAGCAGATCGACCGGAATGTAAAAGATAAAAAGCGAACCCAAAAATGGGATGAACGCGACGTGCTGATGATTACTTACGGCGACAGCATCCGCAACGATACCGACCCGGCGCTGCAGGTGCTGCACCGTTTCCTTAACCGCCATCTGAAAGAAGAACTAACCTTTGTACACTTGCTGCCATTCTTCCCATATAGCTCCGACGACGGCTTCTCGGTGATCAACTACATGCAGGTAAACCCGGAGCTGGGCGACTGGGACGACATCATCCGCCTAAGCGAAGACTACAAGCTGATGACCGATGTGGTGATCAACCATATCTCCAAAAGCAGCCAGTGGTTTCAGAACTATCTGCGCGGCGAAGGCGAAGGAAAAGATTTCTTTATTGAAGAAGACCCCGCCACCGACCTCTCGAAAGTAATACGCCCGCGCAGCCTGCCATTGCTCACACCTTTCGAAACCAGCAGCGGCATCAAATATCTGTGGACTACTTTCAGCGACGACCAGATCGACCTCAACTTTGCCAACCCCGCCGTGCTGCTCGAGATGGTGAAGGTGATTTTGTTTTACCTGAAAAACGGCGCCTCGATGGTGCGTATGGATGCCATCGCCTTTGTTTGGAAAAAGCCCGGCACCACATCGCTGCACCTGGCACAAACGCACGAAATAGTAAAACTGATCCGCAACATAATGGAAGCCGTCGATCCTGACGCCATCCTGCTCACCGAGACCAACGTGCCCAACAAAGAAAACCTCGAATATTTCGGTAATGGCGACGAGGCGCACATGGTCTATCAGTTTTCGCTGCCGCCACTGCTGCTGCATGCGCTGCACACTGGTCATTCCAGATATTTCAACCAATGGGTGGCGTCGTTGCCGAAGCTGCCCCCGGGGTGTACCTATTTCAACTTCACCGCCTCACACGACGGCATCGGCATGCGGCCGCTCGAAGGACTTCTGCCCGATGAAGAGCGCGAGGCGCTGATTTACAGCATGAAGGAAA
>JAAYIU010000426.1 GCA_012523265.1 Bacteroidales bacterium
ATGGTGCGGTTGTGCTTGTCGACATCGCGCAGGGCGGCGAAGCGCAGACGCTTGCAAGTATCTATCTTGCATTGGGGGCGGATCTGGAAATTATCCCCGTCATAAACAAAATTGACCTTGACGGCTTTGAACCAGAACCGGTGCTTGAGCAGCTCGAAGACACGTTCGGCTTTGACATTGCCGAAGTTCTCCTCACCAGTGCCAAAACGGGCGTCGGCGTCCACGAACTCCTTGAGGCGATTGTCGCACGGGTGCCAGCACCTCGTGGCACGCGTGAGGCTCCTCTTCAGGCACTCATTTTCGACTCCGAATATGACCCATACCGCGGTGCGTTCGCTTATGTCCGCGTTTTCAACGGCGAAATCAAGCGCGGCGATGAAATTGTCATGATGTCTGATGGCAGCCGTTTCACCGTCGATGAGGTTGGTTTCTTTGAACCCGAAAAATGCAAAAAAGATAAGCTCTCATGTGGCGAGGTCGGATACCTGCTCGCTGGCATGAAGAAAACCAGCGATTGCCGAGTCGGCGACACGATCACACTCAAGGTAAACAATGCACCGCAAGCACTGCCTGGCTACCGCGAGCCGCAACCGATGGTCTACTGCGGGCTTTATCCCTCAGACAATGCGGACTTCGGCATGGTCAAAGATGCGCTTGAAAAATTCAGCCTCAACGACGCAGCATTCACATTTGAGCCGGAGTCTTCGGTTGCATTGGGGTTTGGTTTTCGTTGCGGATTCCTCGGACTTCTCCATATGGAGATTGTCCAGGAGCGCCTGGAACGTGAATATGACCTCGATCTGGTCGCAACTGCACCGAGCGTTGTCTATCGGATTCTGGATCGCAAAGGTGATATAGTGGAGATTGACAACCCAGCCAAGCTCCCGACCCCCGACAAATTTGAGGCGATTGAAGAGCCTATCGTTAAAGCCACAATCATCACGCCACATACGTATGTTGGTGCATGTATGAAAATATCTGAAGATCGCCGCGGTGTCTTTCAGGAGATGGAATACCTCAACGTGGATAGAGTGGCACTCCACTATACGCTGCCGCTCGCGGAGATTATTGTCGATTATTTTGACACCCTCAAATCTGCGACGCGCGGGTATGCGACACTTGATTATGAACTCGCTGGTTTTCAGGTCGAAGAACTTGTCAAAGTTGAAATCCGCATCAACAACGATGCGGTCGATGCGCTCGCCATCATCTGCCATCGCAAATTTGCAGACTTCCGGGGCAGGCTTATATGCAAGAAACTCAAGGAAAATATTCCTCGGCAGATGTTCGAGGTGCGCATTCAGGCTGCAATCGGCAGCCGCGTTATCGCTTCAACGAAGCAGTCTGCATTGCGCAAAGACGTTCTGGAGAAATGTTATGGCGGTGACATCACGCGAAAGCGCAAGCTCCTCGAGAAACAGAAAGAGGGCAAAAAGCGCATGAAACAGGTCGGCAGCGTCGAAGTGCCGCAGGAAGCATTCATGTCGATTCTCGAGATGGAGTGACGGGGTGGGCACGCGAGTCAGCAATGATGCGATTTGACTGTGTGTGCACATGCCCCGATGGTGGGGTGAACAGCTCATGGCCGGTGGCAAG
>JAAYIU010000449.1 GCA_012523265.1 Bacteroidales bacterium
CTCAACTACCGTGTGATAATGCACACACATGTTCCCGCCGGAGCCAGGCCACGCCGGTGGTTGCGCATCTATGCCGTGGTGGGAATTGTTTTCCTGTCGGCTTTCAGTCTGTTTTATATCTTGTGGCGATTATTTATTCATTAAAAAAATAAAATATGAACAATCGTATCGAACTCATCAAAGACGACATTACCACGCTGGATGTGGATGCCATTGTAAACGCTGCCAACCAAACGCTGCGCGGCGGCGGCGGAGTGGATGGCGCCATCCATCGTGCTGCCGGGCGGGAACTGCTGCAGGCTTGTATCGGGCTCGAAGGCTGCGATACCGGTTACGCCAAAATCACTCCCGGCTTCCGGCTGCCGGCCAAATATGTAATCCATACCGTTGGGCCTGTGTGGCGCGATGGCCACCACGGCGAACCGGAGCTGCTGCGCTCCTGTTACACCGAAAGCCTGACGTTGGCCACCATCGAAAAATGTACTTCTGTTGCTTTTCCAAATATCAGCACAGGCGTTTATCGTTTTCCGAAAGAGCAAGCAGCAGCCATCGCCATCGAAACGGTGCGTACTTATCTACAGGAAGAGGAATTTCCCCAAAAGGTGATCTTTTGCTGCTTCGACGACGAGAACTATGAGATTTATCAAGAGCTGCTTTCTGACCTTTAAATGAATCTCACCACTAAAATCTCAAAAGCCAGAATCGTTACGAATATTTGAAATTTGATTTTTGAAATTTATTTTCCATTGTTTACACCGGCTACCGACGGTTGGAATTTGGAATTTGTTTTTTATAAAAATATCAACTCTGCTGCCCAATACTTTTATACCCTGATTCATCTCATCAACCTCTTCACACACCTTGGCAAAATCCACCTTTTCCATTACCATAATAATAATGCTTCTGCTTGTTGCAGTTGGCCTGAATGGGCAGGTACAGCGCAAGCAGGTGGCGGCGTATCCTGTGCAAACGCGCATTCAGATTGACGGGTTGCTCGACGAGGCTGCCTGGCAGCAAGCGCCGGTGGCCGGCGATTTTGTGCAGTTTGAACCCTACAACGGCGCTGCACCCACCGAGATCACTGTGGTGAAAATTTTGTACGACGACGCGGCCATTTACATTGGCGCCACCATGTACGACAGCGCCCCCGACAGCATCCTTACCGAACTGGGTTTCAGAGATGCCGACAACCTTAATGCCGACTACATAATTTTTTCCCTAAGCCCTTACAACGACGGATTGAATGCAAGTGCCTTTGGCGTAACAGCTTCCGGCGTGCAGCTCGACGCCCGTATCTATAACGACGACGACGATGAGGATTGGGATGCTGTGTGGATGAGCCATGTTAGTCATACTGACAGCGGCTGGACAGCAGAGGTGAAAATACCTTACTCGGCATTGCGCTTCCCGGAAAATGATGTGCAGACCTGGGGTTTCAATGCCGAGCGCAGCATCCGCCGCAAGCGCGAAATCGACACCTGGAACTTTATCGATAAAAATATAAAAGGCCGGTTGAAACAGGCCGGAGAGATCACACAGCTCTACAATATCAGGCCGCCGCTAAGGCTTTCGCTCACGCCTTATGTATCGGCGTATCTCGAAAAGCTGGCCAATGACCCGTCGTGGGGATATTCTTTTAATTATGGAATAGATCTGAAATATGGAATTAACGAAAGTTTTACGCTCGACATGACGCTGATCCCCGACTTCGGCCAGGTGCAGTCGGACGATCAGATTTTTAACCTTTCGCCTTTCGAGGTTTATTACCAGGAGCGCCGGCCCTTCTTCACCGAAGGTACCGAGCTGTTTGGCAAAGGCAACATTTTTTATTCCCGTCGGGTAGGGGATGTGCCCGATGGCTACGCGGCCGTTTACGATAGTCTGCAACCCGGCGAAATGGTGACGGAAAACCCTGCAAAAACCCGGCTGCTAAACGCTACCAAAATTTCAGGACGCACAGGTAAAGGGCTGGGGATTGGCGTTTTCAACGCCTTCTCGGGACAAACCACCGCCATTATCACCGACTCCCTGGCCAACCAACGCGAAATTATTACACAGCCTTTTACCAATTATAACATGGTGGTGCTGGATCAAAGCATGAAGCACAACTCCTTTTTGAGTTTTTATAATACCAACGTGTACAAAGGAAAAGCGGGTACCACGGCCAATGTTACAGGTGCCGAATTTCAGTTTTTTAATAAGCCGGGCGAATATTCGGTCGATGGCCGTTTCAATCTTAGTCAGAAATATCATCCTTCAGAAGCAGCCGACCTGGGCTACGCTTACAATGTTTCGCTGAACAAAACCAGCGGGCCATTTCGTTTTTCGCTTACGCGATGGGTCGAAACCGACACCTACGATCCCAACGACCTGGGATATCTGGAGGTAAACAATGAGATAACACACAATCTGCAGTTGCATTACAATTTTTATAATCCTTTCTGGCGGCTGCTCGAGTTATTCAATACACTCACCATTTGGTATCAAACCCGGTATGAGCCGAACGATTTTACGGAGTTTGGCATCTTCGGTAGCTCGCGCGGCACCTTCCGCAACCACCTCACCATTGGTTTCGATTTTGAACTGAAGCCTGTCGAAGGCTTCGATTATTACGAGGCGCGCACGCCGGGGCGGGTGTTCGTAAAGCCTCCCGATTATGAATTTAACATCTTTCTCTCGCCCGACTACCGCAAGCCTTTCATTGTCGATCTGCGCGCAGGTTATGATCACTCGTCACGTTATGCGCAAAATGAATTTTCAGGCCGCGTTTCCCCGCGATGGCGCGTCAACGACCGCCTTTCGATAAATCTTAGCAGCAGCTACAAAATGGAGTTCAACGATATTGGTTTTGTAGATCGCACCTACGCCGAGCCGCCGGAAATAATCTTCGGCAGCCGCGACCTGCAGACCGTCGAAAATATCATCAGCACCACCTACATCTTTAGCAATATGCTGGCGCTCGATTTCAGGATGCGCCATTATTGGCTTTCGGCCAAATACAACCGATTTTATGACCTGGATGCAGCGGGTAAATTGCAAGCCACCCATTATGACGAGAACAACGATTTTAGTTTTAATGCCTTCAATATCGACATGAACCTGCGGTGGCAGTTTGCGCCGGGCAGCGAGCTGGCGCTGAGCTGGAAAAATGCCATCCTCACCTACAACCGGTCGGATATTACCGATCGTTTTTTTGGTAATCTGCACAACACCCTACAGGCTCCCTCCGACAACAGCCTCTCACTCAAAGTGCTTTATTATCTCGATTATAGTTATCTAAAAAAGAAGTGATCCGCGGTTTTTTGTCCACGAATTGTCGCTAATTATTTTTTTTACCACAGAGAACACAGAGAAGACGCAGAGGACACAGAGAAATCCGTTATGATCCTGGTGATAAAAAGAGTTTAGTGTTAATTCGTTTAATTCGTGTGAATTTGTGGAGGCTTTTTCGAGGATATGTTTTCCCTTCGGCTTCCGGCTTGCTTTTTCTTTGGATGTTTGTAAATTTGCGCTTTCGCAAAAATTTCATCTAAAAACATTTAAGTTATGAAAAAATTAAAAATGATGCTGGTGCTGTTGTTTGCAGCTCTGGCAGGGTATGGCCAAATTGTGATGCCCGACGACACCATCAAAAACCAAACGAACGAGCAAGGGTTAAAGCAAGGCTATTGGGAAGAAATGGTAGGACGCGCCAAAACCATCGGCACCTATGTGGATAATAAAAAACACGGCACGTGGATTTTTTATCACCCCAACGATGTGATTCAAAGCATTCAGACTTACAACATGGGCAAAAAGGAAGGCTTGTTTGTGGAGATAGACAATCGTGGCTATTATACTTCGGAGGTGTATTATAAAAACGACGCTTTGCATGGACCTACCCGCACCTTCGACCGGGGCTCGCGGCTGATACTCGAAGAAAATTACCGCAACGGCCTGCAACAGGGATTGCGTAAAGCATATTACAATACCGGGCAGCTTCAAGAAGAGTCGTTTTTTGATAAGGGACTTAAAGATGGCTCCTCAAAATGGTACACCCAGGATGGCAATTTGATAGCCGAATATAATTACCGACAGGGAGAATTTGAAGGCATACAAAAAACCTTTTACGACGACGGAGCGCTGATGACCGAAGAAACCTACAGCCATAACCTGCGCCAGGGTCCCTTTAGGGAATATTACCAGGATGGCACCCTGAAAACCGAAGGCGATTACGATAACAATTTAAAACTCGGGATCTGGAAAGAATACAACCCCGATGGCACGCTTGCCGGGCAGGTGAAATTTCGCAAGGGAGTAGAGAAATAAAAGCTATGGAACGTACGATTATCAATCCTTTTGCCGGCACACCCGGCTACAACTGCTTTGGGTGCTCACCCGACAACAAGCTCGGTTTGCAGCTTTCCTTTGAGAACGATGGCGAATACATCGTGGCGCTGTGGCACCCGCAACCGCATTTTCAGGGTTATCACAACCTGTTGCATGGAGGCATTCAGGCTACCTTGCTCGACGAAATCGCCAGTTGGTATGTGTATGCACGTATGAAAACCGCCGGCGTGACCTCGCATTTGGAGGTTCGTTACCGCAAACCGGTTTATACCGATCAAGGCCCATTGACGCTGCGCGCCCGGCTGAAAGAGAAACGCCACAACCTGGCCGACATCGAAACAGAGCTTCTCAACAGCGACGGAGTGTTTTGTGCCGGTGGTGTGATACAATACTACACCTTCAATGAGCAGATCGCCCGCGAAAAATATCATTATCCCGGAGCGGAGGCTTTTTATGCGAAATGATTTGCTGACCTATCACTAACCCTGTGTTTTAGTAGCAGGGTTTATGCGCTATAATTCTCTGGCTACCTTCTCCATTAGGTGGGGCCAGACGATGTCGGTGGCTTTGGTGCCAAAGCGAAGCATGAGCAGGTTGCGCTGCGGGTCGATGTAGATGTACTGTCCCAGCAGGCCTTTGGCAAAGATGGCGCCGTCGTCTTTCACACGCCAGTGGCGCGTGTAGCTATAGCCTTGGCCGTCGCGCGAATCGTTCACGATTTGCATGGTTTCTTTCACCCACTTTTCCGGAACAATTTGTTTCCCCTGCCATCGGCCGTTGTTGAGGTAGAGGCGGCCAAAACGTGCAAAGTCGCGTGCCGGCGCATCCAGGCAACAAAAAGATTTGATGGTGCCGTGGCGCTCGCTGTCGATGCTCCAGCCAACATCCGTTGACATGCCGAGCGGCTTCCATAGCTTTTCGCTCAGGTATTCGTTGAGTGGCTTGCCGGTAGCGCGTTCGAGCGCCATGCCCAGCAGCAGCGTGTTTACGCTCTGGTAGTTGTAAGCTTCGTCGGGCGGACGCTCGATTTTTAATTTTAAAATATAGCGCTGCAGGTTGGTGCCGTAATAATATTTGGCCATATCGGCAAACGGACTTTGATAGCCTTCGTTGAAACGCACTCCCGACCGCATGTTGAGCAAATGGTCGATGGTGATCTGGCGGAAAGCGGTGTCGTTTTCGAGCAGCTCCGGAATAAAATCCGTCACCGGTTGATCGGCTGATCGGATTTTTCCTTCACCGATGGCAATACCTGCCAGCGCCGAAACAAACGATTTACTCACCGAAAAAGAGGGCATGATGGAGGCTGAATCGGTGTCATCGAAATATTGTTCGTACAAAAGTGTGTCGTTGCGGATGATGAGAAAGGCGAGTGTGTGGTTTTGATCGAGAAACGCAGTGAAATCGTTGGAGCCATTCTCCTGTTGCCAGGCGGGAGGAAGTTGTGGAACAAATGGTTTTGCTGGTTTGTAAAATTCAAAGTTTACGGTGTCGGTGGCTACGGGTACGGCAGCAAATTTTTTATAATCATCAGCATCGGCAAAGTTCCAGTAAAAGAAACGCCCCAGATGGCATGCGTTGAGCATGGTGATCAAAAGGAGCAAAACAAGCGGCAGGAGAGCCTTTTTTACCATCATTATCATTCGTTTTTTAATGGGTTTCAAAAATAGAACTATTCGTCGGCCTGCCACAGATCTATTTATTTTCATTAAAAATTACGCCATAATGCTATTAAAACAACTCTGCACTCAGCGGGATTGTCTATTTTTGTTTGTCGGATTTTAAAAGAAATTAAAACAAAAAGTAAATTTTGAATCATTCAAAAATAAAACACTATGGCCGATCTTAGCACCAACTATATGGGTTTCAAGTTGCGCAACCCAGTGATAGCCGCCAGCAGCGGACTCAACAAATCGGTAGATAATCTGATAAAGCTCGAAGAAAACGGTGTCGCCGCGGTGGTTTTAAAATCGCTCTTCGAGGAGCAGATACTACACCAGGTGAGCAAAACCATAAAACACAGCGAAAACCATGAAATCTACGCCTATCCCGAAGCGGAAGATTACATCAGCCACTACACGCGCGAGCGCGACCTGGGCGAATATCTGCAACTGATCAGCGACGGGAAAAAGGCTGTTTCTATTCCCATCATTGCCAGCGTCAACTGTGTGTCGCCTTCGGAGTGGATCACCTTTGCGCGCAGGATGGAAGATGCCGGAGCCGACGGGCTGGAGCTGAATATTTTTGTTTTACCTTCTGACACCAAGCACGATTCGTTGCAAAACGAACAGGTTTATTTCGATGTTGTGAGCGAAGTGATGCGGCTGGTGACGATACCGGTGGCGGTGAAGATCAGCTATTACTTTTCGAGTCTTGCCAAAACAGCGCTCAAGCTATCCTGGACAGGCATAGCCGGAATGGTTTTGTTCAACAGGTTCTTTGCTCCCGACATCAACATCAACACCTTCAACGTCACCTCTTCACATGTGTTCAGCACCCCCGACGAAATGTACTTAACGTTGCGCTGGGTAGCCATGCTCTCCGACAGGCTGCATTGCGACATCGCTGCCTCCACTGGAATCCACGATGGCGAGGCCATGATAAAGCAACTGCTGGCCGGCGCCAAAGCTGTGCAGATAGCCTCCACGCTCTATAAAAATGGTTTTGAGCGCATTGGCGAGATGACCCGTTTTATGGACGACTGGATGACGCAGCATAAATTTAAAACCACCGACGACTTCATTGGCCGTCTTAGTCTCAAATCTGCCGAGAATGCCGCTGCCTACGAGCGGATGCAATTTATGAAACATTTTGCCGGAATAGAATAACACTCCTACACAAGCGTATTGCTTCACAACAACCGTCGGGATTACCAGGCGGTTTTTTTGTTTTGGGATTGGTGGGATAAGAAAGCTGCCAATGCGTAATCTACAACGTATGCACTACGTTACAGGGGCTTTTAAACCAATATCGGCCGTCGTTTGGGTGATTTGAAAAAATCGCGGAACTCGGGTGGGCCGGTCAGATATTTTCCGGTAAAGTCGTCGATTTCGTCGAGAGTTTTGTTGCTGAGCAAATCCGAAACATCGTCCATCGAGCCGGCGCCCATCATAAAGGGCCGCATGTCGGTGTTGAGGTAGCCGCCGTTGAAGTGGCCGGCAATCTGATATTCGTCGAGTTCGTTTACCGGTTTGCCCGTAATGGAACAATGCGAGAGCAGCTCCAGCACGTCGCGTTCCGATTCGGGGCGTTGTGCTGCCGGGGAATTTATCAGATCGGCAACCTCCTCGTTGAAGAAGCGCTGCAGGTTGGCGCGCGACTCCTCGGAGTAGCTTTGTGTGAGTTTCAGGGCGCAGTCGAAGCAGATGGCAAATTCGTATTGCGATTCAATTCTGCCGCTGACAACATTTTTCCGGAACACTTTCTCGATCATGTAATCGGCGCCGGTTTCGACGAGTTGCTTTTCGCAAACCTGGCATCGGGCAAAGGGCTTGTGTGTAAGACTGTCGTAAAATAGTCGGGGTATCTCGATGCCGCGGTGGCTGCTGTGATCAAAATGATTATCCATAAAGACGTATGTTTTTTTTGTCAAAAGTAGTAAACAATCTGATGATAGAACACGGATAACACGGATGTTGCAGATTTACACAGATGGTCGAAGAGTCCGCAAATTAACGCGAATAAAGCTAATTGGCACGAATTAAGCCACCAGTTGATCATTAACCCCGGCCTTCAGGCCGGGGTAAAAAGGCGGGAAAGTTTCAAGTGGGCTTTAGCCCAAATAAATAGGATTTTATGATGAGTTCATGGGAAATACTGAATTAAAAATATTGCGGATCAAAGTCCGCAGGTTTTTTTTGATCAATTCATTTCAACAGGCAAAATCAGTAAAAATAATGTGGACGAGGCGCAGCCTAGCCCAAACGCAAAGCCTTGATGCCGAAACGGGCGGATGGTCGAAGAGTCCGCAAAGTAGCGCGAATTAAGCTAATTAGCACAAATTAAGCAGCCAGTTGATCACTAACCCCGGCCTTTAGGCCGGGGTAAAAAGGCAGGAAAGTTTCAGTGGGCTTTAGCCCAATTAACCTCAATAACCAAACTGTTCCGAGTTTTGAAATTTGGGATTTATTTGTCATTTGGAATTTGTCATTTGGAATTTGTACTTTAAAAACTCCTCATTCTCTCACCAAACAGATCTCATCCTTTCAGGCTTCCCAAAAATGGTTTATTTTGCAAAAGCATTAAAAAACTTACAAAAACCGATGGTTATAGAAATAGACAGAGAGGCCGGATTTTGCAGTGGCGTGTCGCGGGCTATCCGGCTGGCGGAGCAGGAGCTGAGCCAGCGCGGGCAGCTCTATTCCCTTGGCGCCATCATCCACAACGAGGCTGAGACGCGTCGGCTGGAGCAGTTGGGCCTGCGTGTGATCGACCATCAGCAATTTGCTGCTTTGCACAATGCCACAGTGCTTATCCGTGCGCATGGCGAGCCACCGGCAACCTATGAAACCGCCCGTAAAAACAACTTGCAGCTTATCGACGCTACCTGCCCCGTGGTGTTGCGTTTGCAGCATAAGGTGAAACTGGCGCATCAGCAGCCGGAGACGCAGGTGGTGATTTTTGGACGAAAGAACCATCCCGAAGTGATCGGCCTCAGCGGGCAGACCGGTAACCAGGCCATTATCATCGAAACGGAAGCTGACCTTCAGCAGATCGACTTTGCACGCCCCATCCATCTTTTTGCCCAGACGACCCAAAACCGGAAACGCTATCAGCAGTTTACCAGACGTATCGCCGAAGCTGGCAATGAAAATATCGATGCCGATATGCTGCATTTTGAAGCCACCGACAGCATCTGTCGCCAGGTGAGCAACCGCGACATCGGCATTGCGCAGTTTGCAAAAAAATACGACGTGGTGATCTTCGTCAGCGGTGCAAGCTCTTCCAATGGGAAATACCTTTGCGGCATTTGCTGTGAAAATAATGCAATGACTTTTAAGGTGGCAGCCGTCGAAGAGATAAAAAAAGAATGGTTTGCCGGTGCCGAAAAAGTCGGCATCACCGGCGCTACATCCACACCGCTGTGGCTGCTGAGCCAGGCTGCGCAACATATCAAAGCAATAACTCAAAATACCCACATCGGCGATGTTTCTTAAAAATCTGCAACTACATAATTTTAAAAATATCGCTCAGGCGGATATGGATTTCTCGGCGCGTGTGAATTGTTTTATTGGCGACAACGCTGCCGGCAAGACCAACCTGCTCGACGCCATTTATTACCTCTCTTTTTGCAAAAGCTATTTCAACGCCATCGACTCGCAAAACATCCGGCATGAAGCGCCTTATTTTTCTATCACCGGAAAGTACGACCTCAACAGCCACACCACCGACACGATACAATGCGTGCAGAAAAGAAACCAGAAAAAGAGTTTTAAACTCAACAAAAAAGAGTACGACCGGCTTTCCGATCACATCGGCTTGTATCCGTTGGTGATGATTTCGCCCTACGACCGCGATCTGATCAACGAGGGCAGCGATGTGCGCCGCCGCTTTATCGACACCATCATTTCACAATTCGATAAAGTATATCTCGACGATCTGATAAGTTATAATAAGGTGCTGGCGCAGCGCAATGCCCTCTTGAAAAACTTTGCCGAAAGCCGTACTTTTCATGCCGCGTCGTTACAAATATGGGACGAGCAACTTGCGCAACTGGGGATGAAGATTTATCCGTTGCGGCGGCGGTTTTTGGAGGCTTACACACCTGTTTTCGAAAGGTATTTCCAACTGATTTCGGGGGGAGCAGAGCGTGTGGAGATACACTACGAAACGCAGCTTAAGACGAGTTTGATGGCCGAATTATTGGCAGAATCCCTGCAGCGCGACCGGGCTTCACGATTTACCAACGTGGGCATTCACAAAGACGATCTCATTTTGAATATCCAGGGATATCCCGTGAAGAAGTTTGGATCGCAGGGGCAGCAGAAGTCGTTTATTGTGGCGCTGCGGCTGGCGCAATACGAATACATCCGGGAACTTAAAGGTTACAAACCCATCATGCTGCTCGACGATATTTTTGATAAACTCGACGACAAGCGCGTGGAGCAGCTCATACAGCTCACCAGCGAAAACAACTTCGGGCAGGTTTTCATCACCGACACGCAGCGTGAACGCATCGAGCACCTGCTCGAAAAAGTAAATGCCGACCACCGGATTTATCATATCCGCCAGGGTGTGCCGGCGGAAGTAAAAAACCACACCAAACCCGCTGATCATGTATAAAGACCCCAACGTAGTAAGTCTTGGCGACGCCATTCGCGCCATCTTAAATGAATACCGGCTGGAGCAGAAATTTAATGAGGCGGGGCTTATCAACTCGTGGGAGCAGGTGGTGGGCGCCATGATAGCGCGCCACACCGTGCAGTTGCGCGTGTCCCGGCGCACACTTTTCGTGGAAGTCGATTCGGCCTCCTTGCGTAATGAGCTAAGCTACGCCCGCGAAAAAATAAAAACCGCCCTCAACAAAGCGGCCGGCTTCGAGGTGATAGATGAGATAGTATTTAAGTAGTTTTGCCATCCGCCGGAAAGGGGAAAATTGCAAAAGACTTAACAAATGAGCACGTTTTTTATAAAGTAATTTCCTTTCTTGCAGCATTCATTTTCATCAACAAATAGTTTCTTGCACCCTTAAGAATAGAAATGCGTACGTGCGTTTTATTATACATTTGCAGCTCTGCACCAGCAAAAACTTACATAATTTATGAAGTCCGACCCTCAGCAATATACTGCAGGTAGTATGGGTTTAAATCCCGTCACACTTTCGTTTCCCGACGAAACGGAGCGGCATTTCCTAAGGCGCTACCTGCATGATTCGTTGTTCCAACTGCGGGTAGCTTTTGTGCTGATTGTTCTGCTGTATGCCTTGTTTGGATTTCTTGATTTGATGAAGGTTCCCGAGCATGTTGCCTATTTTCATCGCATCCGCTTTGCATATGTTATCCCGTTTTTGCTGTTGGTTTATGTGCTCTCTTTTACTAAGTTTTTTGCGCGCGTCTGGCAGGAGCTGCTCATGCTCTCGTTTATAGTGGCGGGTAGCGGCATTGCGCTGATGATCATCGAAGTGCCCGAAAATTTCGCCTACTATGGTGGGATGATGCTCATATTTTCGGCGGGTTATTTTTTTATCAAACTCCGGTTTTTTGCTGCTTCGGTAGCCGGCTGGCTTACCCTGCTCATTTTCGACGCAGTAGCGATTGTTGCAGGAACCATAGAGCCATTGACGCTTGTAACCGTTAATTTTTTTTATATCTCTGCCAACGTCATCGGCATGATGGCAGCCTATTACATCGAGCTTTATGCAAGGCGCGATTTCTATCTTAACAAGCAGTTGACGCAGGAGCAGGAAAAAGTGCTCGAAGCCAACCGGACTTTAGAACAAAAAGTGGTGGAGCGAACCGCCCAGCTCACCCAACGAAATATTGAGCTGATAGCTGCCAAAGAGCAGGCCGAGCGCTCGGATAATTTTAAATCGTTGTTTCTGGCCAACATGAGCCACGAAATACGCACGCCGATGAACGGCATTCTGGGGTTTGCCGAGCTTATCCGCGGAGCCGACGATCCGACAGAAATTGCCGAAAATGTTGATGTAATCATCACCAACGGTAAGCATCTCCTTGATCTGATCAACGATATAGTGGATATTTCCAAAATTGAAGCCGGCCTCATGGAGCTTAAAAAACGAACCTTCGATTTGAATGGATTGATGCGAGAGCTGCATGTTTTTTTTGAAAACGACCCAATGGTTTTGCGAAAGAATCTTGAAATACGCATGTGCCTGGATCTGCCTGACGGTGTAAGAATTACTGCCGACCGCATGCGGTTAAAGCAGGTGCTGGATAATCTGCTCAAAAACGCTTGTAAATTTACAAGGCAGGGCCATGTGGAGTTTGGCTACCGTTATCAAAATGATATTTTGGTTTTTTCGGTTAAAGATACCGGCGTTGGCATAGCTGAAGAAGAAAAAGAGATGATCTTCCAGCGTTTTATGCAGGTCGCTACCAATATTACTCCCAACGAGGAAGGCTCAGGGTTGGGATTAACTATCTCTAAAGCAATAGTTAACGCGATGGGTGGCGATATGTGGATGGAAAGCACCCTGGGCGAAGGCTCAACTTTTTATTTTAATTTACCAATAGAACCATCTGAAAGTATATCTTTACACACAGATTTTCAACATACAACCCTTATGGAAAGCAATTGGAGTGATAAAACAATTTTGGTGGCTGAAGACGTGGCAACCAATTATTTGTTAGTAAAAAAATCGTTGCGCAAAACCGATGTGCAGCTTGTCTGGGCCAAAACAGGCCTGGAGGCGGTGGAAGCAGTTCAAAATAACCCTGCCATCGACCTGGTGCTGATGGACATACGCATGCCGGTGATGAACGGCCTGGACGCCACACGCGAAATAAAAGAGCTGCGACCCAACCTGCCCATCATAGCGCAAACAGCGTATGCCATGGACGGCGACCGCGAAAATAGCATCGAAGCCGGCTGCGACGACTATATCTCCAAACCCATCAACCTGAAGCTATTCATCGAATTGATAGCCAAATACCTCGATTAGGTTACTGTAAGTTTTGCTAATTGATGACCGACACGCCTGCCTACAATATCTCATTATTATTCGTCGAAGATAACGACACCCTTCGCTTTTTGTACAATAAGCTTCTGGCCGGCAAGGTGCGCAGCTTTTACCTGGCCGAAAACGGCCAGGAAGGGCTGGAGCAATACCGCCTGCACAAGCCCGATCTTATTATCACCGACATCAGCATGCCGGTGATGGATGGTTTGCAGATGATAAGCCACATCAAACGCGAAAATCCGGAGGTGAAAGTGGTGGTGATGTCGGCCTATAGCATCAAGGAATATTTTCTGGAAGCTATCAATTTGGGTGTGAATGGCTATTTGATAAAACCTGTGGAGGCCACACGGCTTTTCAGCATCATCGCCGATCTGGCAGGGCAAATTCTTATGCGCCAGCAGCTCGAAGAGAAAGAGAGCCACCGCCGTCAGGCCGAAGAAAACCTCAAGCGTTCGTTGGGCGAAAAAGATATTCTGCTGCGTGAGGTACACCACCGCGTAAAAAACAACATGCAGATTATCTCCAGCATTCTGCGCATGCAGCAGCGGCAGATGAGCGATCCCGAGATGATTACCGCACTCGAAGAGTCGCAAAACCGCATCCGCTCCCTGGCGCTGATTCACGAAAATCTTTATCGCAGCGAGAACGTGGCGAATATTCTTTTTTCTAATTACGCCACCAGCCTGGCCAACAACCTGGCGCGCTCCTTTGCCGACAAGCAGGGGCGCGTATCGTTCCGGTTCGACATCCCCGAAGTATATCTTCCCCTCGACATCGGCATCCCCTGCGGGCTTATCATCAATGAGCTGATAAGCAATGCTTTTAAATATGCTTTCGCAGATGTCGAAAAAGGTGTCATCAGCATTTCACTAAAGCAGCAGCCCGACCAACGCTATCATCTTACCGTGCACGACAATGGCTCCGGGCTGCCGGCAGATGAGCCGCCCGAAAAAAACAGCTCGCTGGGTATGAAAATTATTGGCAAGCTGGCACAGCAAATAGGCGGAACACTCAAATACGAATATTGCAAAGGAGCCAAATTCACCATCGACTTCCAAATCTAATTTATTGTCACAATATGCCCAGTTACAAAATATTAATCGTCGAAGATGAATTACTCGTCGCCACCGACATACAGGAAAGCCTTGAGATGCTTGGTTACACAGTGATAGATGCTGTGGCTACCGGCGCCGATGCCATCCAAAGCGTCAACCGCGAGCTTCCCGATGTGATTCTGATGGACATTATGCTGCGCGGCGAAATGACCGGAATACAAGCTGCCGAAGCTATCAACCGCCTGCACGACGTGCCCGTTATTTATCTTACTGCCAATGCCGACCCGGCCACCATCGACAAAGCAAAGTTCTCGCTGCCGTATGGCTATATCATCAAACCTTTTACCGACAGGGATTTGCAAACCAACATAGAGATTGCGCGCTTTAAGTTTATGAACGACCTGAAAGCCAAAATGGAAAGCGACCAGTACAACAAATTTTTCCAGAAGGCTTCCAGTCAGGCCAATGTGTTGTTTATGGACGGGAGCAAAGGACTCGAAAAGCTGCATCCCGCGCTCATCTATTTTGTAGAAGGCCACGACGGACAATCGGTTCTCTACACTTTTGATGACGAAATAAGTTTGAATATATCGGTGGATGAGGTGCAAAAGTTGCTGCCGGCAGAGCTTTTTGTAAGAGTCAGCGAAAGGCATCTGGTAAATATTCAGAAGATATTTTTGGTAAAATTTCCGGAGATTATCGTTGCCGACCGCATGAGCGTTATCATTGCTGATGCCGACAAAGAAGAGCAACTGATGAAGGCAGCAGGGCAGAAAAGTTAACATTGTTTTTTTTAACCATCCACCAAACGAGGTTTATGAATCAAAGTGCAGAACTTGAGACACTTCAGGATAAAATAGAACAACTGCTGCGACAGCATGGTCCTGAGCCGCCCGAATACGAAGAGCTTCTTGCGTTTGTGGATGCTTTGGAGGCATGTGATGTAGAAGCTTTTCGCGCAGCCATGCAGCCTGTCCTCACCCCCGACACCATCATCGGGTTTTCGTTTACAAAGCCTTTTGGTTACAACGGCGACTTTTTTATCATCGAAAAAATTTACCAGAAGTACGTTAATCCTGATGAACGCTACCGCCGGTGGGACGAGTTTTTTCATACTTTTCCCGCTGCCATAGCTGTGGTCAACCGCAAGGCGTTGGCGCAAAAAGTGCTTGCGCAGCTCAACCGTAAATCCCCCGGAAAACAGCGCGAAGTATTGATTCTTGGCAGCGGCCCTGTGACGGAGGTGTATGAATATTTTAAGCAAAACCCAGTCAACAACCTCTGCTTCGACCTGCTCGACCTCGACAACCGCTCCATTGCCTACGCCAAAAATAAGCACCGCAACAATCTGCACTGCATGAACTTTCAGAATCAAAACGTCATCCGCTTCAACCCCGAAAAGCAATACGACCTGATATGGAGCGCCGGCTTGTTCGACTATTTCAAAGACAGGCACTTTGTGTTTCTCATCCGGCGCTATTACGAATTTGTGAAAGAGGGTGGGGAGATGATCATTGGTAATTTTAATATAGAAAACCCATCGCGTAAAATTATGGAGGTGCTCGGCGATTGGTTTTTGTATCATCGCAGTGTGGACGAGCTGCACGATTTTGCCCGCCGCGCCGGCATCCCCGACGATAAAATCTCCGTGATTCAGGAGCCGCTGGGCATCAATCTGTTTTTAAGACTGAGGAAGTAACCGCAAGGCAGAGCCGAAAAATAATGGCGGGTATTATTTGAATCGAGCAGGTACTTCATTAGAAATCAATCAAATCATTTTTATCAACCCTTGAATCCTGAATTTCTTTGTTGATTTCATCAGAACTTGTTTTTTCTAACCTCTCTCCAGCCAACATGTTTTTTTGGTCATCGAATCACACCTGCTCAGGATTCCAAATATGAATTTCACTGAGTGGGTTTGAACTTGCAAGGCTTTATAACAATCGTCGTCATTCTGCTTCGATAGTAAGTCTTTCTGATCGAAGGTTTCAGTGCTTTTAACCAAATAACTGAAAATCAATTTTTCGGCATATTTTATTTCGCTATCTTTGCGCATGTTGTAAGTTTTTGGTGAAATACAAACTACTATCACAGGCTGCCGGTCACATAAACAGAAGGCACCTTATTTTCAAAAATTTAGTCGGACAGTAGTGACTTTAAAACATCATATCATGGAAAAAAAAGTAGAATTCAAAACACCGGTTTCCAGCTTCTTGCCCTCAGAACAAAAAGAAGTTAGTGCACTTTTCGAACTTGCGCTCGATTTACGATGGTCGTGGGATCACTCCGCCGATGAAGTCTGGCGGCAGCTCGATCCTGAACTTTGGGATATTACACACAATCCATGGGCAATCCTGCAAACCGTCTCGAAAGATCGTTTTAAGGAGTTGGCTGGCGACCCATCCTTTCGCGAAAAAATTGAATTCCTGGTGAAGTCCAGAAAGGAAAGCAATGCAGCGCCGGCCTGGTTTCAAAAGCACCATGTCGACTCACCGCTGACGGGCGTAGCTTATTTTTGCATGGAGTTTATGTTATCCGAGGCGCTTCCTATCTATTCGGGAGGGTTGGGAAACGTGGCGGGCGATCAAATGAAGACCGCAAGCGATTTGGGGGTACCTGTGGTGGGCGTCGGGCTGCTTTATCAGCAGGGTTATTTTCGTCAAAAAATTGATATCGATGGAAATCAACAAGCGCTCTATCCTTATAACGACCCGGGGCAGTTGCCCATTACACCGTTGCGCCAAGCCAACGGCGAATGGTTGCGGCTAAAGATGGATCTGCCCGGATATCCGCAATGGCTGCGTGTGTGGCAGGCTCAGGTGGGGCGGATAAAACTTGATCTGCTCGACAGCAACGACCCGGCAAACTACCCTGTTCATCGCGGAACAACGAGCGAACTGTACGGAGGCGGCACCGAACTAAGGCTTAAACAAGAGATGATATTGGGAATTGGTGGATGGCGCTTGCTCGAAGAGCTGGGCATTCAGCCGCAGGTTTGCCATCTTAACGAAGGCCATGCAGCTTTGGCCATCCTGGAGCGTGCCCGCAGATTTATGGAAAAAACCGGTCAGCCCTTCGACGTTGCACTGGCAGTTACAAGAGCCGGCAACCTCTTTACTACCCATACCGCTGTGCCTGCCGGTTTCGATCTGTTTCCGCCAGCCATGATTGAACATTTTCTGGGCGGTTATGCCGAAGAAAAGCTCGGCATTACACCTCAGCAATTGTTGAGCTTGGGTCGTAGAAATCCCTACGATAATTCGGAACCTTTCAACATGGCTTATCTCGCCATCCGCGGTAGCGGCGCCGTAAATGGTGTAAGCCGGCTTCATGGCGAAGTCAGCCGCAACATCTTTGGCTCCCTGTTTCCCAAATGGCCCGCTAGCGAAGTGCCCGTTGGCCACGTGACCAATGGCGTGCACATGCCCACCTGGGACTCCAAAGAGGCCGACGAAATATGGACAAATGCTTGTGGCAAAGAGCGGTGGTTGGGGATGAATAAAAACCTGGAAAAAGACATCCGTAAGGTTTCCGATGAACGGCTCTGGGAGATGCGCACCAACGCCAACGCAACGCTTATTGATTTTGCCCGTAAACATTTCACACGGCAATTACTAGGATCCGGACATTCAGCCGGTTCAGCGGAACAGGCAAAGCATCTTTTTAACCCCAACGTTTTGACCCTGGGTTTTGCCCGCCGTTTTGCTACTTACAAACGACCCAATTTATTGCTGCACGATCCTGAGCGCCTGCTCCGGTTGTTGACCAATCCCAATTTTCCTGTGCAACTCATCCTTGCCGGAAAAGCACATCCGGCTGACGGGGGAGGCCGGAGCCTGATTAGAAACTGGGTAGAATTTATCCGCCGCAACGGCCTCAACACTCCGGTTATCTTCCTGAGCGACTACGATATGCATGTGGGAGAAAATCTTGTACAGGGTGTCGATGTCTGGATCAATACACCACGCCGACCCTGGGAGGCCAGCGGAACCAGCGGAATGAAGGTACTTGTAAACGGTGGCATCAACGTTTCTGTGCTGGATGGCTGGTGGGCCGAAGCCTATGCGCCTGAAGTAGGATGGGCCATCGGCGATGGCAAGGAACATGGCGACGACCCGGCTTATGATACCAAAGACGCAGAACAACTTTTCGACTTGCTCGAAAACGAGATAATACCCGAATTTTATAACCGCAACGAAAAAGGAATCCCTACCGCATGGATTGCACGCATGCGCGAAAGCATGGCGCAATTAACACCCCGCTTCTCTGCCGACAGAACGGTGCGTGACTATACCGAAAAGTACTATGTGCCTGCTGCGAAAGCTTATCTTGAGCGGGCAGCCCAAAAAGGCAATAAGGGCAAGCAAATTTCTAATCTGTTGCAGGTGCTTGAGCGAAATTGGGAAGGAATGTACTTTGGCGGACTAAATGTAGCAACTACCGAAAAGCACCATGAATTTGAAGTTCGGGTTTATTTTGCTGCCATTAATCCGGATACCGTGCAGGTTGAACTCTTTGCTAACGGAGTGAACGGAGAAGCACCAAGCATACACAAAATGGTGCGCGATAAAAAAGCTGAAGGTACCGATAACGGGTACATCTATAAAGCTTCGGTCTCCTCAGCGCGCGCTTCCTCCGATTACACACCACGGATAATACCCAATTTCCCGGGAATGTCAGTGCCTCTGGAAACCAATCTTATCCTTTGGCAGCGGTAAGGTCGATGCAGCTCGCGCTTCATTTTTTTTAACACTCGTGACCGATTAAATTAATAAAGTTGTTTTAGATTCTTCACTTCACTTCGTTTCGTTCAGAATGACAATTGTTTAGGCCTTTAGGTTAGGGGGTGGGTGACGGCGAAGCCGTCACCCACCCCCTAACCTTCACAAATACTTGAAAAAGCTTGTCATTTTGAGAGTTCACCCAAAGTTTTTGGGCATAATGAGGTAATGACAAAACGGAATAGATTTCTCCCGGTGACACACCGCTTCGCGATGTGTCTTGGTCAAAATGACAGAACTGCGATTGGGTGGGGAGAAGGAAAAAAATCGCTTCGCGATTTTTTTCCTTCTCCCCCATAGCCACAACGCCATTGTCACCTTGAAGGAGCTTGCGACTGAAAGGTCTGTTTATCC
>JAAYIU010000443.1 GCA_012523265.1 Bacteroidales bacterium
CAAGGAGCGCGTCAACCCCCTTTAACGATGGAAAACTTTTTTTTGCATGTTACAAAATTTTAAAATTAGTTGCCCCAATCTAATCTTTTTTTCTAACTTTGCCCCCCGAAGGGTTTAGTTCAACAAGCGGTATAAAAAATTGCCGGGACAGTAGGTTATTCAAGGGTTGTAGTCCGCTTCAACTTTTGTGTAACTTGACAGGTAATCGCCCGCAATCGGCAACTTTTCATACCGCCAAACGTTATGGGCAAGTTTAAGAAACGACACAACGGACAGAAACGAGAACCACCGATAATTCGGTTTGACACTTCTCGTCAGTTTTGACAGACTGAAATTAAAAAATAAAAAATGTGGAGACCAGCGACCACTAAAAACGGGGCGGATGCGAAAAGCCAGATGAGTAGTGGAATTTAAATTTTAATAATATGAAAAAATTAAGCTTGATTACCATGATGGTTTTGTTGAAACAAAAATCCATTTTCAAAACCGCAGTGTTCTTAATGTTACTCTTATCCATTGGAGCATGTAAAAAAGACGAACAGTCAACGCCCATTGGCATTGATCTTTCAAAATCAGCCCTGGTGAAAGGCATCGTTAAGGCTGAACTTGATTTAACAAATGAAGAGATGGAATTTGCACCGCGAGTAACAAAGATTCTATTTCAGATTGATGCAAATCAATTTACAAATCAACCCTCCTTTTCAAACAATTTTTTAATATACGAAACCGAAGTTGATGGCGTGGTTGGATATCAAATTTCTATACCTGTGAATGAGGAGGGGGTAAATTTTACTTTGATTCCTCAAGACTTTGAATACAAGCAATTATATTATTTGATCGACCCATACACAGGAGATACAACAACTAAAAACAGAAGAGTCGTCTATAAACAAAACAGTATTGATCTACAAGCAATAAAAGACGAGATAAAAATTATTGATTTTAATTTTACCTATTAACTAAAAACCGAAAATCATGATCAGAAAAATATTTTTTATTGGGATTTTGGGGTTGGTTTTCGCGAATTCTTATGCACAGCAAGAAATTGTCGCGAAGGATAATTTGGTAAAAGATGAAACACCCGTACTGGTAAATAAGCGTGGTAACGCCCTATTGCCACAGCCAGGATCGATAGGTTTCGGAATAGGTGCAGATCCCTTTTTCGGTTACTTTGGAAACTTTTTCAATGGCACCGAAAAAAACTCTTTAGCTATTGATGAAACATCTTTTCACCTGCGATACCACATTGACAGAAGTAAGGCACTTCGGTTGAAGGTTGGATTGGGACTTAATAAGTCGGCAGATAAGGTTTTTGTCCAGGACGACTATGCGGCATTGCATGACACCTTGAGCAATAAAACTGTAGTTGATAAACAAATATTAAAAAACAACCAGTTTTCACTTGAATTGAATATCGAATTCAGACGTGGGAAGACGAGATTACAAGGTATTTGGGGTGGAGGTCCGATGATAGGGTATAACAAGCTGGCAGAAAAATATGAATACGGAAATCAATATTCAATAATTAATAACCAGCCGACATCCTATAATTTCGATGGATACAATAATATTCTCGGGTATGGGCGTGTTACATCACGGGACTTAGGAAGTCTATGGAGCTTTGGAATAAACCTATTCGTTGGAGCTGAATATTATTTTGCTCCTCAAATGTGCATTGGAACGCAGGCAAAGCTTAATTTTCTGTATTCCACATTAAGTCAGAAGGAACGAGAAATTGAAATATGGAACGACGGTTCTCCAAAAACGGTGAAGGAAATTATTTCTCCCGGGGACTACGATTTGAATGCAATCACATCGCACACCAATTTTGATTTCTATTTTATCTTCCATTTTTAAAAGAAAACCTTCATTGCATTAATTAATATCAAATCTAAACAGCATAATGTTAACAATGTTACTCTTTTTTAATATTAGTAGAAAAACACCAAAGAAAATTCCCCCATGACCTATTGTTTAGCGCACGCGGGTTTCGGTGGTTTGCGCAAGGTTCGTTCTTCGTGGTTTCCTTTGTCACTGGCAGGCAGG
>JAAYIU010000469.1 GCA_012523265.1 Bacteroidales bacterium
CATCCACACTCTCCCAAAAAGCGATCTCGTAGCCTTTGCCCGGATAGGTGGTCATCTCTTTGGGCTTGGAAGTCATGCAGGTGCTGTTGAAAACGTCGGTGCCATAGCAGCATTCCACCCAGTCGCCTTGTGCCGACCACGAGTGTAGGTTGCAGTTGCCCGTGTCGGGGCGGTTGTATTGCAGATCGCTGACGTGCAGCTTGGCCACGTAACACAAGCTTTTCGAAAGCGGTATCTCGCTCAGGCCGTTGTCTTTGCGGTATTGGTTCAGGCGGTTGTACAACTGAAGCTCGTCGGCAGTGATGCAGAAGTCGCCCGGAATTTGATGCTGTGCGACGAGTGGCGCCAAAGTGCCGATCATCATCAGCAACAGCAAAACTATTTTTAGTTTATTATTTTTCATGGCAGCGTATTAGATAATTTATTTGCAAAAATAGCAAAGCCGGCGGAAGTAATGAGCGTTTGTCGTTTACAATCCCAGGCATAAATGCCTGGGCTAAGAATTCTATGAATTCATTTCATCCATAATCGCATCCTTCCTTCTACCCCGCCGTCAGCGCATTCACAGCTATCCACGCCATGAGGGCCACGGAGGTTTCCAGGCTTTTTTCGTCCACATCAAAAGTGCTGCTGTGCAGGCTGGAGGTGATGCCGCGCGCGTTGTTTGCCACGCCCAGCCTGTAAAAGCACGAGGGCACTTCATTGGCAAAATAGCTAAAATCTTCGCCGGTCATGCGCAGCGGCAGGTCGATCACCTTATCTGCGCCAAGCAGCTCCACAGCCCACTTTTTAAAGTTGGCTGCTAAAGCAGGATCGTTGTAAACAAAAGGATAACCAGGGTCGATAAATACCTCGCAGCGCCCGCGCATGCCTTGCGCAATACTTTGCGCTATTGCGGTGATACGCTGATGAGCCTCCTGGCGCCAGGCCTCGTCGAAGGTGCGCAGCGTTCCGGCTATCTTCACCTGATCGGGGATGATGTTGGTTTGTCCGTTGGCGATAAAACGTCCGAACGAAAGCACCGTGGGCATGTCGGGCGAAGCTTGCCGGCTGACGATTTGCTGCAGGGCTACCACGATATGCGAAGCGATGAGTACCGTGTCGACATGCTGCGATGGTTGCGCACCATGGCCGCCTTTTCCGGTGACGGTAAGGTGTATCTCGTCGGTGGAAGCCATATAATCGCCGGCTCGCACGCCCACCATTCCGGCTTCCAGCTCCGGGTAGACGTGCTGGCCGAAGACGTTTGCCGGGCGTGGGTTTTCCATCACCCCGGCACGTATCATCTGTATTGCGCCGCCGGGATAGCGCTCTTCGCTGGGCTGAAAAAACAATTTCACAGTTCCTTCAAAATCATCTTTCAACGTCGAAAGTGTGTGCGCCACACCCAGCAATGAAGCGGTGTGCACGTCGTGGCCACAGGCATGCATCACGCCTGGGTTTTGTGATTTGTAAGGGACGTCGTTGGTTTCTTCGATGGGCAGCGCATCCATGTCGGCGCGCAAAGCGATGGTTTTCTTTTGTGGGTTGCGGCCGTGGATCATGGCTACAATTCCCGTTTGCGCAACTCCGGTTTGATGCGGAATTTTCATTTCGGTCAATCGTGCCGAAACAAAAGCTGCCGTTTGGTGCTCCTGCATGCTCAGCTCGGGGTGGGCGTGCAGATGCCGGCGCCAACCAATAAACAGTTGCAAATTTTCCTCGCTCAAAGCGCGTATCTTTTTCTTTATCTGATCCATAAAATGGTTTTATTAAAAAAAAGACAAAAATAATGGATTGCTGATAGCCGATGGCAAAATGTATTTATTTTCAACGCTGACTAATGGCAGGAGCTGAAGCTTAATACAAAAGGCTGGAGCTGGGGTCGTGATGATTTGGAAAAAAATGACGTTACCGAAATAAATACTTCTTTGATAACAAAATGGGCTGGTAGCGGTTAATAGGGTATTATTTAGAAAATAAATTTCATTAAAAAACAAATGGAAAGAGATACAAGAGAGATGCGTTTTGCGGTGCTCATCGATGCCGACAACGTACCCTATTCCAACATCAAAGGGATGCTGGATGAAATTGCCAAGCTGGGCACGCCCACCATCAAACGAATTTACGGCGACTGGACGCGGCCTACTGTCGCGGGCTGGAAGCCGGCGCTGCTTGAGCATGCCATAACGCCCATACAACAATACAGCTATACCTCGGGCAAAAACTCTACCGACTCGGCCATGATCATCGATGCCATGGACATTCTGCACAGCGAAAAGGTGAACGGCTTTTGCCTGGTGTCGAGCGACAGCGACTTTACGCGCCTGGCCACACGCTTGCGCGAATCGGGGATGTTTGTGGTGGGGCTGGGTCAGAAGAAAACGCCCAGCCCGTTTATCGTGGCCTGCGATAAATTTATCTACATCGAAATCCTTGAATCTAAAGAGCGCCCGAAATCTAAATTCAGCACACCTGTTATGATCGAAACATCGGATTACGATATGATGGACCAGCGTTTTATAAATTTGCTCAAAGACTCCATCGAAGATCTGGGCGACGACAATGGCTGGGCTTTCCTGGCAGAGCTGGGCAACCTGATCATCAAGAAGAAACCTGACTTCGACCCGCGGAATTATGGCTTCCTGAAACTAACCCCTTTGATAAAATCCCTTAGCGAATATTTTGAGGTGGACGAGCGCGAGGTGGAAAACAAGCGCATCAAACACATTTATGTGCGTGTGCGCAAATAAAAAATATGGGCGGCGGCAGATTTTCCCTGCGAATAATTATCAGCGAAAGCTTGTGCTATGAAGATTGATCTGAATCAATTTATTCTGTTGCTCAAAAAAGAATTGGGATTGCTGCTAAGCATCAGTTTTGGCGTGTTCCTGTTTGTGCTTTTTTTTCGCCCGTTCCCAATGTTCATCGACGATGCCGACAACCGGCTGCTGATTGTTGCCGGACTTAGCGGCATTATTTTTTTGCTGATGATCATCACACGCATCACCCTGCCGTGGCTGGTGCCGCGCTATATTACGCCACATGCCGAGAGTGAGCTGCCACCGGTAGCGGCCAGCTTCACTTTGCTGGTGCTTAGCTCGGTAGCTTTTGCTTTTTATCTGCATTATGTTGCAATGATGCCGGTGAGTTTCGTTACCATTATCCGCATAGTGCTGTTGTGTGCTGCACCGGTAGCGGTGCTAAGGGTTGCCGATGTGGTGCTAAGGATGCGCCTGGAGCAGCAGCACCCGCTGAAAGAGAAAAAGCTCATACAATTGCAGCTCGAAAAATATGAAGACGACTTTCTCAATAAGATCATTGAGCTGCCATCCGACAATCTCTCCGACAAGCTTACGGTGGCTGTAGCCGATGTGGTATTTGTCCGCTCGGCTGATAATTATGTAGAAGTGGCTTTTCGGGACGGTGAGCAACACGCCAAAAAACTCCTGCGCAACACACTGAAAAATATCAGCTTGCAGTTGCAGCCCTACTCCAACTTTCTGCGCTGCCATCGCACCAGCATCGTCAACAGCCATTACATGGAAAAGCTGGTTCGGCAGCAAAACAGTTACCACCTGATCCTGAAAAACAGCAGCGAAACTTTGCCTGTATCGCGGCAGTATCTGATGAGCGTGAGAGAAAGCCTTTAGCGGCTTAGGGGCGAATGGCACTCATACTAAAATTGTAGCACTGGCTGCATTCTGGTAGCAGTTATCACAATTTGGGACGCATTCGTCACTATTATTTTTTTAAAGAAGTAATGCCTGTTACTTTTGTGGCAAACAAAAGCGTACATCAAAATTTTTGTACGGCATCTGCTTTCAAAATTGATTTCCTAATACAATACATTAATATTATGCAAGAGAAAAAACTAAAATTTTCGACAAAAGATACACCTGAATTTATCAAAGAATTGCGTGCCAGCGTGCGCACCTATTTCGCGGAGCACAACATTTCGCGCTATGGCAACCGGAGCCTGTTTATCAAATCCATCGCCATGCTTGCACTTTACATCATTCCTTTTGTGCTGATGATGACAGGTGTGGTAACGGCTTTTCCGTTGTTGCTCGCCATGTGGGTGCTGATGGGCATCGGAATGGCCGGTATAGGTATGGGGCTGATGCATGATGCCAACCATGGCACTTTTTCAGAAAACCCGCGCATAAACCGTTGGGTGAGTAAATCAATTTATCTGCTGGGAGGGTTTCCGCCCAACTGGCGCTATCAGCACAATACAATGCACCATGGCTTTACCAACATCGAAGGCCACGACGAAGATATTCGGCCAGTCGGGATTTTGCGCTTTTCGCCGCACCGGCCACTGTATGGTATCCATCGTTTTCAGCAGTGGTATGCCTGGTTTTTTTATGGATTGATGACCATCAGTTGGGCCACCACCAAAGATTTCAGGCAGCTCATCGGTTATCACCGGCAGGACGTATTGCCCGGAGGCAAAGAGAGTTTCCCGCGACTGCTCACCGATCTTATCATCGCCAAAATAATATACTTTGCCGTATTGATTGTTTTGCCAATCATCTTGCTTCCGGTAGCGTGGTATTGGATTGTTGTGTTTTTTTTGGTGATGCACTTTGTGGCTGGATTTATCCTCGGTGTGGTGTTTCAGACCGCACATGTGGTGCCGTCGTCAGCTTATCCGCTGGCCGACGAACAAGGAAACCTGGAAAACAGTTGGGCCATCAGGCAGTTGATGACTACGGCAGATTTTGCTCCCGGAAACAAGCTGATTTCGTGGTATACCGGCGGGCTGAATTATCAGATCGAGCATCATCTTTTTCCCAACATCAGCCACGTACACTATCCTCAATTGGCTCCAATAGTACAAGCGGCTGCCGCCAAATACAATTTGCCTTATCATCAGCAAGGCAGCTTTGGCCAGGCTTTGCACAACCATTACCAGATGCTGCGCCAGCTTGGACGCGGCAGCGTTTTGCAGCAGGATTCTGTTACCGGAATTGAAGGAGAGCCTGCAATGGCATAGCCACAATCTTGCTATTAAAAAATAAAAAGGTGAATTGTCCCGGTTTCCAGGGAGATTGTCGGATGCTTCGAATATTTCGTGCCATGAACAATACAAATTAGCTTTCGCTAAATGAGCAGACAAAGGATTGTCGTACTTTTGCCAAAAAACATTTATTGATGAACCGACAACAGTTGCTCGATCTGATCCGCCACAAGCAGTCGATACTTTGTATTGGCCTCGACAGCGACCTGCGCAAAATACCACACCATTTACTTACCGCGGATGATCCGATATTTGAGTTCAACCGGCAAATCATCGATGCTACGCACCACTTGGCCATAGCCTACAAGCCCAACGTGGCCTTTTACGAAAGCCAGGGGAGCCGTGGCTGGCGAAGCCTGGAACGCACCATCGAATATCTGGCTACTTTAGGCGACAATATTTTTACGATAGCCGATGCCAAGCGTGGCGATATTGGCAACACTTCGGGGCAATATGCCAGGGCATTTCTGGCAGCACCCCCCGACGGGCTTGGCTTCGATGCAATCACGGTGGCGCCTTATATGGGCAGCGATTCGGTGGTCCCGTTTTTATCTTATCACGATAAATGGGTGATCTTGCTGGCGCTCACTTCCAACTCCGGCGCCGACGATTTTGAGACACAACTTATGCATGATGGTCGCCCACTCTACGAGCAAGTGCTGCGCGTTTCGCAGCAGTGGGGCGATGCCGAAAATATGATGTACGTCGTCGGTGCCACCCGTCCGGAGCTTCTCGGTTTGGTGCGCAAGCTGGTTCCCGATCATTTTCTTTTGGTGCCCGGAGTAGGCGCCCAGGGCGGCAGCCTGCAGGAGGTTTGCCGGCATGGCCTCACCCCTGAGTGTGGTCTTATTATAAACTCTTCGCGTGAAATCATCTTTGCTTCCGCAGGGATGGATTTCGCTAAAGCTGCACGCCAACGAGCACTTACACTGCATCAGCAGATGCAGCAGGAGCTTGATCGGGTGGGGGCGATCTGATTATTTAAAATTTATTCCTCGATGGCTTTCACGCCAGGCAGCTCTTTGCCTTCGATGTATTCGAGCATGGCGCCGCCGCCGGTAGAAACGTAGCTCACACTGTCGGCGAGGCCATATTTATTGATGGCAGCCACCGAATCGCCGCCGCCAATGAGTGAATAGGCGCCTTTGGCGGTAGCTTCGGCAATTTTCTCAGCGATAAAACGTGTTCCCTCGGCAAAGTTTTCCATTTCAAATACACCCATAGGTCCGTTCCAAAGGATGGTTTTTGATTTACCGATGACTTCAGCAAAACGCTGGCGGCTCTCCGGGCCTATGTCCAGCCCCATCCATTCGCTGGGTATCTTACCGGCAGGAACCGTTTTGCGGTTGGCGTCGTTGTCGAATTTGTCAGCGATTATGGCATCGGTGGGGATGATCAGCTCTACGCCTTTTTCTTTGGCCTGGGCGATGGCCTGGCGGGCGGTGTCGATGAGTTCTTCTTCGAGCAGTGAGCTGCCGGTATCTCCGCCTTGTGCTTTGATAAAGGTAAACATCATGCCTCCGCCGATGATGAGGTTATCGACTTTGTCGAGCAGGTTTTTGATGATCTCAATTTTTCCGGAAACTTTAGCGCCGCCCAGTATTGCCGTGAAGGGACGCTTGGGAGCTTTCAGCACATTGTTGATGTGCGTCAGCTCGTTGGCCATCACATAACCAAAATATTTGTCGTTGGCGAAAAATCCGGCAATGATGGTGGTGGAGGCGTGGGCACGATGCGCCGTGCCAAAAGCATCGTTGACATACACATCGGCCAGCGCTGCCAGTTCGCTGGCAAAATTGCGGTTGCCTTTGGTTTCTTCTTTATGAAAACGTAAATTTTCGAGCAGCATCACCTCGCCGTTTTTCATCGCAGCAGCCATGCGCCGCGGTACTTCGCCGATGCAGTCGCTGGCAAACTTTACCTCACGCCCAAGTCGTTCGCTCAATGCCGGCACCAGATGTTTCAACGAATATTTTTCTTCAGGGCCTTCTTTGGGACGACCCAGATGCGACATGAGGATAGCCATGCCACCGTCGTTTAAAATCTTTTTTATGGTGGGAATGGCAGCATCGATGCGCGTGAAGTCGGTGATGTTGCGGTTTTCGTCGAGCGGCACGTTGAAGTCGACACGGATGATGGCGCGAAGGCCATTAAAATTCAGGTTATCAATAGTTTTCATAATAAAAATATTTTTAAAATTTTCAGGATTTAATAATTTGATGCAAAAATAAGATAAACCCGAACAAAGACAATTCACAAAGGCTCTTTTCAAATTAGCTTAGCATTTATTAAGAATGATGGCTCCCATTTTTTTTTACTAAAGTTTCCCACTTCCGCAGCGCCTACTAAATCGGCTTTCGTGAGTGAGGCATAAATCAGTGCATAATTTTTATAAATCTGTAAATCTGTACGTTGCGAGCTAAGCAGCAGTTTCGGGATTATA
>JAAYIU010000280.1 GCA_012523265.1 Bacteroidales bacterium
AAGCCAATGGAGGGCAAGTAAACTTTACGGTTAAAGGAACTATTCCCGCCAAGTATTTCAATAAGAAAGCAGCGTTGCTTATCCAGCCGGTGCTCACTTACGAAGGCGGCGAACTACAGCTCGCCCCCGTCTTGCTAAAGGGCGAGAAAGTAGAGGGTGACGGCACGACCGTTAGTTACGCCAATGGCGGCACATTTACCTATTCACAGGAGTTTGCATACAGCCCGGCTATGAATCAGTCGGAGCTGATGGCAAGTGCCATGGCCTTTCAACCCAAAAGCTCTGTCAGCAGTGGATTAACAATGGCTGAAGCCATGAAGATGCCCAAAGCGCTTAATCTGGGTGACGAGAAAATTGCCGATGGTGTTATCGCCACCAGCACCCGCATCGACGTGCAGAACGAAGTACGCGGCACCATTCAGATTGGCGATGAAAATCCACAAAAAGATGCCAGCGGAAACATCCGCATGGATGCCTACCAGGTTGCTCCCGAGCATGAAGTGAACATGCTTTATCTGGCTCCTCACGGCTACGAGAAAGAGACCATTATCACCGAAATGGCCAACATCTACTTCCCCAAAAATATCGACAGATGGCTGCCCAATCACGACTGGAACAAGAAAAAAGATGTGATGAAGCATCTCGAAAACCTGAACAATTTTGTAGCGCAGGGCTGGGTAATCCGCGACATGGAAATTGATGGATGGGCATCACCCGAAGGCGAAGAGACCTTCAACGAAGGTCTGTCGGAGCGTCGTTCCATCACGGCTTCCAACGTTGTGTTCGACAATTTCCAGAAGCTGGCACGGAAAAAAGATTCGCAGGTGCGTTTTAAAAATCCAAAAACCGACATCAACCTTAAGCGCATGGGACACGGCCCCGACTGGAACGGATTCCTGCAAGAAGTAGAAGCCTCGAGCATCCAGGACAAACGGCCTATCCTGAACGTAGTAAAATCGTCAGACCCTGACAAACGCGAACAGGAAATCCGCAACATGATCATGATTTATCCGGAACTCGAAAATAATATCCTGCCCCCACTGCGTCGTGCCGAAGTAAAGGTAAATGCTTTTGAACCCAAGAAAACCGACGACGAAATCGCCCGCATGAGTACCTCCGAGCCTTCCGAACTCAGCAACGAAGAGTTACTTTATGCCGCCACCCTCACCGACGACTGGAATACTCAATACGCAATTTATAAAGCTGCGGTTCAAAACTATCCACAAAGCTGGGAAGCCAACAACAACGCAGGCCTGGTAGCTCTTAAAATGGGAAAAGCCGATGAGGCCATGAATTTCTTCAACAAAGCCAACCAGCTCAACGCCAACAACGGTATTGTGATGAACAACTTGGGAGTTGTGTATGCCTACAACAACAACTGGAGCGAAGCTGAAACACATTTTATGAATGCCAACAAAATGGGCGTCGACAACAATTACAACCTGGCACTCATCGATATGCACAAAGGCAACTACAAAACTGCTATTACCAAATTTGGCAATACCAAATGCAACTACAACCTGGCGCTGGCTCAGGTGCTGTCGGGCAACAACTCCGCAGCAGCTACCAATCTGGAATGTGCACGCAAAAATGCCGAGACCTATTACCTGATGGCCATCATCGGAGCTCGTACCGGCGACACCAACATGATGAACACCAACCTGAAAAAAGCCATCAAGGCCGACCCTGCAATGAAAGCAGAAGCCAAAGGCGACAGGGAGTTTATAAAATACTATAACAATCCTGATTTTATGGGAATGGTTGAATAACAATTCCCATAAAATCAATCTCAGGAAAAAAGGCCTGTTCCACGAATGGAGCAGGCCTTTTTTGGTCGTTATCCGAAATTGGTGAAGTAGTATCGGGACAGGGCGGTGGTTTATTTTCCGTTCATCGTTGCTTTGCTGTTACAAAGCTGCTATTTTTGCAAACTAATAATGAAAAAGCAACGAACCGGTAACTTGACAACAAAAAGATCTGCGACGCTATGGGATGCGATACGTTCGGTGCTCGATTGGGTTTACGTGCCCTTCCGACGGCTAATCCCGCCTGAAACGTTTCGCTATGCGGTAACGGGTGGCGCCAACCTGGTGCTCGACATTTTTCTTTATTTCCTGATCTACAATTTTGTCCTCGATCAGCAGGTGGTGCATTTGGGTTTTGTAGCCATCAGTCCGTATATTGCTGCCTTCCTCATCGTTTTTCCCATCACCTTTGTTACGGGTTTTCTGCTTGCCCGTTATGTTACCTTCACAGCTTCTACGCTGCGCGGGCGAGTGCAACTGGTGCGCTATGCCATGTCGGTGGGCGGCTCGGTGCTGCTCAACTATGTCTTGTTAAAGCTCTTTGTGGAGGTTTTGCATTTTTGGCCTACCATCGCCAAAGCTTTTACTGCTGTTTTTGTAGTCATCTACAGCTACCTCTTTCAGCGGTATTTCACTTTTAAAACGGGCGTTTTTAAGTTGAGACGATAGTTTTTGTCATCGTCCTGAAGACACGGGATTGGTGATTTCCGCGTCCTTTTATTGGGATTTATTGTTCCTTGGGATTTCCGCCAAATTTTTAGTGCATCTTTACGCGCTTCAGCAGATAGGGCATCAGTATCTGTCGGAAGCCTTTGCGAATATCAGCGTCGATAAAATCGATCCTGTACTGACCACAACGAAGCTCCAGCTCTTTTTTAAATTCCCCTATTGATTTCACATATTGGTCGCGCACTTCATGGGGATGGATTTTTATTTCACGCCCGTCTTCCATATCAATAAATTTGTAGGGGCGGTTGTCGTAGTCGAAGGCGATCTCTTTCTGATAATCCGTAACATGAAACAGCACCACCTCGTGCTTGTTGTGCCGCAGATGCTGCAGCGCCGAGAAAAGCTCTTCGTTGCGGGCAGTGCTCTCGAACATGTCAGAAAAGATAATCACCAGCGAGCGTTTGTGGATATTTTCAGAAATCTGGTGCAAAGCTTCGGCGGCCATAGTTTTTTTGGGCAGGCTTCCGGCAGCAGGGCGCAGCAGCCGCTCCAGCTCGGTGTACAAAAACTTGATGTGCGTAGAAGTGGAGCGCGCAGCGGTATGTTGTTCCACCGTGTCCGAGAATAGCGAAAGCCCCACAGCGTCGCGTTGTTTTCTGAGCAGGTTCATCAGCGCAGCGGCGGCGTAGATCGAAAAAACAATTTTATTGGGATTGTCCAGCCCGGGACTGTCCACCAGCGGAAAATACATCGAGGAGGAGTTGTCGATAACGATCTGGCAGCGCAGGTTGGTCTCTTCTTCGTATCGTTTCACATACAGACGGTCGGTGCGTCCGTAAAGTTTCCAGTCGACGTGCTTTATACTTTCGCCGGTGTTGTAAAGCCGGTGTTCGGCAAACTCTACCGAGAAGCCATGAAACGGGCTTTTGTGAAGACCCGTTATGAATCCTTCCACCACTTGTTTTGCTATCAGCTCAAGGGAGGCAAACTCCTGCAGCCTGTTGATGTCTATTGTGTTTTCCACGTGTTGGATGTAGTTTTTAATAAATAAATGTAGGCAAACATACGGTTTTCACCATAAACGATGGGCGAGGCAGTTTAGTTCTCACCAGTCAGTCCCGCTCACTTTCTTTAAATAAAAAAAACAGCATGATCCCATTGCGTGATCATGCTGTTTTATTTTGAGACACCCGGTTTGCCGGGCGTTGAACAATTTTACATGTGTGCTTCGAGCTTTTTAACCAACACTTGTTTGGCTACGGCTCCCACTTGCTTGTCGACGATTTGCCCACCTTTAAAAAACAAAATGGTGGGGATATTGCGGATACCAAATTTTGCTGCGGTACCGGGGTTGTTGTCGACATCTACTTTACCAACCTTTACCTTTCCTTCGTAGTCTTTCCCTATTTCTTCCACTATGGGACCTACCATTCGGCAGGGGCCACACCATTCGGCCCAAAAGTCGACAATAACAGGTTGGTCGGATTGTAATACTTGTTCGTCAAAATTAGCGTCTGTGAATTCTAAAGCCATCGTAATTATGTTTTTGAGGATCCATTAAAACTGTTGCCAAAAGTAGCATTGTTTTGCAGTGGTGCCTTTTCCCATTCCCTTACAATATCTGTATTAATATTTTCTAAATACTGATAGTGTAACTATTACGCTGATGGGCATTGGAAATTAGTACGCCATACATCTGCTGACAAAACTTTATTCGAAGCTTGCTATCGATTTGCGGATGATAGCCAGGGCTTCGTGCAGTTGCTCTTCGGTGATGATGAGCGGCGGAGCAAAACGGATGATGTGCTGATGCGTTGGCTTTGCCAGCAGGCCATTTTCGGCCATCTTCACACAAACGTCCCAAGCTTCTTTGCCATTCTTCGGCTCGATGATGATGGCGTTGAGCAGACCTTTGCCGCGCACTACGCTTATCATATCCGATTTTATATTTTTCAGTTCCTGGCGGAATATTTCACCAAGCTTCTCGGCGCGTTCGGCCAGTTTTTCATTTTTCACCACTTCCAGGGCGGCTATTGCTACCTTGGCGGCTATTGGGTTTCCAC
>JAAYIU010000222.1 GCA_012523265.1 Bacteroidales bacterium
CCTTAGCGTAATGGAGCCGCTTATTGCACGCAACCAGGGCTTTATCGACAAATACATCGGCGATTCCATCATGGCGCTTTTCGTGGGCAATGTCGAAAATGCTATCGATGCTGCCATTGAGATGCGTGCCGCACTGGCCGATTTCAATCTGCAACGCAAGCTCGAAGGCAAGGCTCCCGTTAGCAGCGGAATAGGAATCCATACCGGGAAGCTTATGCTTGGCGTGGTGGGCGGGCACGGCCGCATGGATGGCACCGTGGTGTCGGACGCCGTCAACCTGGCATCGCGTATCGAGGGGCTTACCAAGATTTATCAAACCGGCATCATCATCTCACAGGATACCCTTATCAAAATTCAGGACCCCGGCCGCTACAACTATCGCTTTCTGGATGTGGTGAAGGTGAAAGGGAAAAAAGAAGCCGTTTATATTTTAGAAATCCTCGACGGCGAAAGCCAGCCCAACAGGAGATTGAAGATTGATTCAAGAGCAGATTTTGGCAAGGCGCTGCAGCATTACAAAAACAAAGAGTTCGATCAGGCGCTGGAATTGTTTGGAAGCATCTACCAGCGCAATTCTCACGATCACGCCGCTTCGCTCTATATTGCGCGCTGCCGCAACATCATCGACTTTGGTCTGCCGCACGACTGGGACGGCGTGGAAACGATGGGGGAGAAGTATTAAATTAGCAGGCGTCAGGAGAAATTTTAACAACAGAGAACATTATTAATTAACCACAGAGAACGTTATTAATTAACCACAGAGGGCGCGGAGAAGGCGCAGAGTGCGCAGAGAAATGCAAAAACATCTTTCACCACAGAGGAAAAGAAATATATTTCACCGCAGAGGTGCAAAGGCGCAGAGAGAGAGTATTTGTGTTTTCTCCGTTCTCTTTATGGTTTCTGTATTTGTTTTTTAAATCAGCAGGCGAAGATAACCGCAGAGGAGGTGGAGAAGACGCAGAGTGCGCAAAGGAAAAGCATTTCTGTTTTCTCTATTCTCTCCGTGGTTTCTGTATTTGTTTTTCAATTGGCAAAGCCTTTAAAAACAGAAAATACGAGATAGAACCCAGACCAAATGCCGGTTGTTGTGACGGGCAGGTTGGTGGCACAGGCACCAAAATAATCCTGACAAAAAAAGAGGCTGTCTCACTTGTGAGACAGCCTCTTTTCTTTAATTTAAAGGATTGAATCTTTACTGCTTAATGAGTGTAAATGCAGACTGTCCAAAACTACCCTGATCAACGGTGATCGTGAAGTTCATCTGATAGGTTCCATCACAGGTGTTGAGAATACCAAACCCTTCATAGGCGATGTTTGTATAATCGAAGGCAATAGATGCCAGTACAGTTTTTTCTGCCTTAACTTCAAAGTTCAGCGGATTTACAATCATCTTAAGCGGCCCCTGGTCCTCAGTTAAACCGTCAAGCTCGGCCAATCCTGCCACATAAACGATGTACTCATCCTCAGGATCAATTGTGATGGTAATAGGTCCGTCAACGCCCCAATCGCTGCTTACAGCTTTATAAGCACCGCTAACCATTTCCGGATCATACGCACACACTGCAGCGGCATTAATTACTGCACTTGATCTGTAGGTTTTTACTCCCTGGATGGTTAATAGTTCTATGGTAAACACATCACCGGGCTCAACATCATCGAGCGGGATACTCAGGGCAGCAGCAACTTCATGCATATAGATTATTACATCTTTTGCGGGGAAGATAGTAGCATTCTTGACGGGAACCCTGAGCAAACCTTCTTTTTCATAATTATAAGACACAACAAATTTCACCTCGCTTACTGCAGGGGTTACATCTACGTCAAATTTGATGAAGGTATTTTCAGGATCGTTTACGTCAAAAACGGCAGGTTTAAGATTTGTAATTGCAGGCACTACACCTTCGCCTCTCAAACCCGCAGGATCAACAACATCTGTTTCGCAAGCCGTAAAGGTAAGAACCATTGCTACCATTAAGGCTAAAATTTTATATGTTTTCATATTACAACTTTATTTAAATTTTTAGAATTTGAAACTTAGCGTGTGCCTCCGGCCCACCAAACATTTTCTGTGTAAATATACGCACCGGTTCCGTATGCAGCGGCAACCTTAAGGTTGGTTGTTACGTCATCAGCACCGTAAGTGTACCTCAGCGGGAATTTGAGGGGATTTGCCAGCGTAATAACATTATCACCCATAGCTTTCAGGCGGCGGATGTCGTTGTAGGCTTCCACTGCCTCCGATTCGAAGAAAGCCAAATACTTTTGTGTCATTACCTCTTTGAGTGGGGCGGCATCGAACTGGTTCTGAATAGTAACCCGGTAAGTCGAGTCCAGTGTCATACCCACCTCTACTTTTTCGAAGGCAGCTTCTACAGCATCTTCAAGGGTAGCCTTTGCTTCATCTAAATTGTTGTTGCGCACTTGTGCTTCCGCTTTGAGGAAAAGGATTTCGTGGTAACTCAGCAGATAGGTGGGAGCCGTAGGGCTCATAATACCGGAAATACCATAGAATCCCTGAACTTGTTCAGGCGCGCCATTGGCGGCAAAGTTAATTTCCTCAAGGTCCGGATAAGGGATGAAGAAGGTTGTATCACGCATGTCGTTGCGAGCGATAAGTTTCTCGTGCAAGCTGGTACTGGCACCAAAATAATCCCTGTCCTTGAAGAAGGTTAGAAATGGGCTGTTGGTGGTGGATCCGTCATAAACGAATTTGGCTTCCTCAGAGGCTGAGGTAAATGATTTGTTGGCATATTCGATTACCTGATCCCATGCACTATTGCGCAAAGCAAGACGGGCTGTGTAGCGGGCTTTAAGACCCCATGCGAATTTTTTCCAGTTGGCAATATTTCCTTTATAGATAAAGTCTTGTCCACCCAATCCTGCAGCTAAAGTTTCTTTTTCCAGATTAGCAATACCTTCATCCAGCAAACGGAAAATTTCGGCATAGAGCGATTCCTGACTATCGAGCTTAGGCTGGAAAATAACACCAGGCTGCAGCGCTTCCTCATAAGGCACATCGCCAAAAAGGTCGGTCAGTATCGCCAGGTTGTAGGCTGTTAAGATTTGTGCAACACCCAAGGTATGAACGTTGGCTTCTTCGTCGCCACCCGGTGAGGTTTTGTTGATGATAATCTTCAGATTGTAAAGTGTTTCATAAATCGAACCCCAGGAGTTGTTGTAGGTGGTAGCCAATGAAGGCTCGCCCGAGCGAATTTCGGCATTGTACATCTGATTGTAGATACCTACGTTGTGCTCAACATATACTGATGCATAAAAAGCCAGGTCGCTTCCGACAATCGAAAAAGCGGTTTTGGTCATTGCATCGGTGATGAGCAGCTTAGAGGGAACATCTGTAGGATTGTTTTTGTTGACGTTGATGTCTTCAAGTATATCCTGCGTACACCCGGCCATGATCAATAGCAGTACCGGGATTGTCAAAAATTTTATTATTTTATTCATTTTCATCGAGTTTAAAGGTTAAAAATTCAAGTTGATTCCAAAACCATAACTGGTAGTCTGAGGCATTGAGAAACGCTCAAACGAACCTCCCATGTTGTTGTTACCCTGTGATGATTCGGGGTCGAAGTTTGGCAGTTCGGTCCAAAGCAGGATATTACGGGCATAAACAGAAATGGTAAGGCCTACTTCTTTCATGAAGCTCTTGGGTAAGGCATAAGAAAGGGTTACCTCTCTGAGCTTTAAGAAAGAGTTGTCATGAATGTAGTACTCATCAATGTTGGTAAGCACATTGGTGATCAAATCCTGATACGCTTCCGGATCGTTGGGGCCGCCACGAACGATGTCGTTAGGGGTGCCATCCTCTTTATAACCATCAAACACGAAGGTCTCTTCGCGGTCGCCGGAAGTGGCAGAAACACCATAGAGATCGAGCAATCCGTTTGATCCTGAATACATTTGGCCGCCTTGTTTCCAATCGAGTGTAGCTGTGAGCGCAATGCCTTTGTAGGTGAACCGGTTTGAAAAACCAAGAATGAAATCGGGAGATACTTCGCCAATAACAGCGGGGGGACCATCTTGTGGCATACCGTGGTACCATTCGCCCGGGGCGTCGTAAACAAGGATATTGCCTTTGTCGTCGCGCTTGAATGAGCTACCATAGATTACAGGGAAAGTGCTTCCGATACCAGCTCTAACCTGCGGGGTAACAAAACCACCCAGGAAAATGCTTTCAACACCAGGAGCGAGTTCGTTCACCATGTTGTCGATTTTGGAGAAGTTCACGGTGAAGTCCCAGTTGAAATCCTGAGTAGCTACCGGGGTAGCATACAGGACAATCTCATGCGCATTGGTTTGAATTTCTCCACCGTTCATCACCAGCGCTGCAGCGCCTGTAGAGGCAGCAACAGGAACCTGGAAAATCTGATCGGTAACCAGCTGATGTGAATAGCTATAATCCACGCCTAAGCGGTTGTTGAAGAATTTCAATTCAGTACCTAATTCATACGATTGGGTGTTCTGTGGTTTCAGATTCGGGTCGAATTGAACGTTGTTGGAGAGGTAAGAGCTTACACCACCAATGGGATATTGAATAGGAGTAGCACCCCAGAAGCCTCCTTCGTAGTTTGGCGAGGCAAAGAAGTTTTGAAAATAGTCGCCGGCTTGCCCAACTTCAGCATACGATACGCGCACTTTAGCAAACGAAAGTACGGGCATATCGCGCAAGCTTTCCAGTTCTGTAATTACAAATCCTAATGATACCGAAGGATAGAAGAAATAGTTGTTGTCGCGGGGCATGGTGGAAACGTAGTCCTGACGGCCTGTAGCGTTGAAGTAAAGCATGCCTTTGTAGTCGAGCGAAAGGTTTCCGAAGAATCCTACCGTACGATCTTCGTATTGCGATTCGTCAGCCTGTTGAATTTTGGCATTGCTCATATGTGCCCAGCCTCCAAAGTTGAATCCTGTTCCGTACTCATCATACAACTTACGATTTCTATGGTTAAACTCATTACCACCCAAAGCGGTCAAATTGAAATCGTTGTTTATTTTCCAGGTGTAACTAACAGTAAGCAGTGATTCGATGATTTGTGAAGAAATGCTATAGTTGTTGATCTCGCCTGTGCTGCCTCTGTGTCC
>JAAYIU010000173.1 GCA_012523265.1 Bacteroidales bacterium
ATCTGTTGTGCTGTAAATTTCATCTGATTTCAGAAAATATAGTTAATATCTTGTCAATAATTCTTGTGATGTTTTTCAAATTCCCAACCATTGTTGTCTGGTAAACATAATTTTACATAAATAGATTCTTCACTCCACTGCGTTTCGTTCAGAATGACAGGCTGTTAGGGTTCTTAGGAGGGCATAGTCGGCGGCGCAGCCGCCGACTATGCCCTCCCTCCCCCAATCCATCGCAAGCCCTTGTCTTTCTGAGCGCAGCGAAGAATCTATTCTTTTAACCGGACACCAGTGATTCCCATTAAATAATTCTCAAAATTAATAACTTTTATCACCTCAATAAAAATGCTTGTTCTGGTCTTTTACTTTTGGTCTTTGAAATTTATTTGTGTTTTGCCTTTTGTAATTTTCTAATTTGTAATTTCTACAAGTTGGAATCCTTTCGCTCATTAATGCGCCAGGTGTTCATATTGTTTAGGATAGCAAACAAAATATTTGGTCACATCCGCCGAGAGCACTTCGGCATTCAGTTGGTCCGACACCTGCGCATAATCTCTTACGGTACCATCGCGAAAAGCGATATTTATATTTTCGTGTGCCGGGTCGTAGGCTGTGTTGACGGCCTTGCCGGCGATGAGCAGGTAGCTGATTTCGTCGCTGCTGAAGCCGGTTTCTTTATGGATAGCCTGGTGCAGATATTCAATCTTTTGCGCATCGGCGGGCTGGCGTGTGAGGTCGGTGCGAAATAGCTGCCGCCGCACCATTTGGTTGCTAAGCGTATTCAACACTGCGTCTTTGCTCTGGCACCACTCTTTTATGGAGCTGAAAATGTCGAAGTCGTCCAGTTGTCCGAAAGTGTGGAGCAACTGAGGGTCATCGTCAAAGTCACGCTTTCGGGGATTATCATAAAGAAAGGTGTGCAGCGAAGAGGTTGTAAAAATATTCTCACCCTGCTGTGCCAGCCAGCGCGCCCGCCGCACAGTGCTGATAAGCATTTGCTCGGCGGAAATTACAGTTTTGTGCAGGTACACCTGCCAGTACATCAGGCGGCGCGCAACGATGAATTTGTCGATGCTGTAAATGCCTTTGGCTTCGATGGCCAGTTGATTGTTGTGCAGGTCGAGCATCTTGATGATACGATCGGTATTGATGACGCCTTCCGAAACACCCGTGAAAAAGCTATCACGCGTCAGATAGTCGAGCCGGTCCATGTCGAGCTGCCCCGACACCAGGCGATGCAGAAAATGCTTTGGGTATTTGTCGGCGTAAATGGCGATCGCCGTATCCATATCATCACCAGCAAGGCTTCGCAGGTGCTGCATAAAAAGCAACGAGAGCGCCTCGTGGCTCATGTCGGGCACAAGGGTGCGCTCGAGCGAATGGGAGTAGGGGCCGTGGCCGATGTCGTGCAGCAAAATGGCCAGCAATACGCCGCGTTCTTCCGCAGAGGTGATGCTGTGGCCTTTGGAGCGCAGCACCTCCAACGCCTGCTGCATCAAATGCATGGCGCCCAGGGCATGATGAAATCGCGTGTGCAAAGCTCCGGGATACACAAGATGCGTCATGCCAAGCTGCTTGATGCGCCGCAAACGCTGAAAGTACGGATGCTCGATCACATCAAAAAGTAGCGCATGGGGCAGGCTGATGAATCCATAAACCGGATCATTGATAATCTTTCGCTTGTTACGCTTTTGCTTCACGCCAAATGGATGTTGATGAATTGCGGCTTCGCTCTTCGTTAAAAATCATTAACCTTATGTAATAATAAAGCCGCCTTGCTTGTTTGTTAAGTACATTTACGAAAAACAAATGTACATCTATTCATTAAACCTCCTATCTGCATGGACAAAATCAAAATTTTGTGGGCTGACGACGAAATCGAATTACTGAAACCGCACATCATGTTTCTCGAGCACAAAGGTTACCACGTTTCTTCTTCTAACAACGGCAACGACGCGCTTGATATGCTGCGCGAAGAACCCTTCGACATTGTGTTTCTCGACGAAAACATGCCAGGCCTCTCCGGCATCGAAACTTTGGCAGAGATAAAGCAACTGCAACCGAATCTGCCCGTGGTGATGATTACAAAAAGCGAAGAAGAATCCATCATGGAAGATGCTATTGGTTCCAACATCGCCGATTATCTCATCAAGCCCGTTAAGCCCAATCAGATTTTGCTTTCGCTGAAAAAAAACCTGGAGAACCGCAAAATCGTCAGTGAGAAAAAAACCTTTGCCTATCAGCAGGATTTTCGCAGCATCGGCATGGAAATCTCCAGCAACCTAGGCCACAGCGAATGGATAGATGTGTATAAAAAACTTGTGCGTTGGGAACTGGAGCTTTCCCGCTCGCAGGACGAAGGCATCATTGAGGTGCTAAAGATGCAGAAAGAGGAAGCCAATCAGGTATTTGCCAAATTTATCGAACGCAACTATCTCGACTGGATCAACGGACGTACCGACGATAAACCACTGCTATCCCACACCATTCTGCGCGAAAAGATTCTACCCAGCGTTGATAAAGACTCCAACCTTTTCGTTATCCTCATCGACAACATGCGCTACGACCAATGGAAGGTGCTGCAGCCCATCATCGAACAGGATTTCCGCATCGAATCCGACGAAATTTATTACAGTATTCTGCCTACCACCACACAATATGCGCGCAATGCCTTTTTTGCCGGATTGCTGCCCAGCGAGATCGAAAAAAAATACCGCAGCTATTGGGTGAACGAAGATGAGGAAGGTACCAAAAACCAATACGAAGAGGAGCTGCTGCGCGAACAGCTCAAACGCCACGGCAAAGATGTGAAGCTCTCGTATCACAAAATTCTCAACCTCACCGCAGGACGCAAATTGGTAGAGAACATGTCGAACCTGATGCAGAACAACCTCAACGTAATCGTTTATAATTTTGTGGATATGCTCTCGCACGCCCGCACCGAGATGGAGATCATCCGCGAACTGGCCGACGATGAGCCGGCCTATCGCTCACTCACCATCTCCTGGTTTGAGCATTCACCACTTATCGACATCATGCGTTTTATAGCTTCCAAAGGAGCCAGTGTGGTGCTCACCACCGACCATGGCACCGTGCGTGTGCAAAACCCCGTGAAAGTAGTCGGCGACCGCAACACCAACACCAACCTGCGCTACAAAACCGGGCGCAGCCTCAACTACAACAAGAAAGATGTCTTCGAGGTGCGCAACCCTTCCGAGATTTTCCTGCCACGCCTCAACGTTAGCTCTTCTTATGTTTTCTGCCGCGGCAACGATTTCTTTGCCTATCCCAACAATTACAACTACTACGTAAATTATTACCGCAACACATTCCAACACGGCGGTGTGTCGATGGAAGAGATGCTCATCCCCTTTATCCGCCTGAAGGCAAAATAGAGGTTGGAGGTCAGAAAGAAGAGGTGAGAGGTGAGCCAGAAGAAAGAGATGAGCGGTGAGCCAGAAGAAGTTAGTAGGTAGTAAGTAGTAGGTAGTGTCTGTCTTTAAAGTAAGGAAGAAATCCATAGCCCAGGGGTTTGAAATTAAGGGTTGTCAACACCCCGCCCCTCGCTGGGATTGACAAATGACAAATCAATTACTTTAAGGCATTTATGCCGGGGCTACAAAAAATGTGACTTTATGGACAGACACTATGTAGCAGGCAGGAAATGGTGGATAGAGTTGAAAACATCATTTTGGACACGGACGAAGTCTGAAAACACTGTTCCGGAGAGGCTACGCCTCGTCCATTTTATTATAACAAGCTTTTTCCCAAGCGGTCGATAAGGATTGTCCAAAAGATCCAACGGGGCGGCATCATTATCAGGGTGCAACCCTGTGATAATAATCGGCGAGATGAATAGAAGTTTTTGGTGTTAATGAGGATGGCCAGGTTTTTTCAAATATTTCCATAAACATTATCTTTGCACACCATTTTTGATACTTAATAAGCAATCATGCAATCATGCAGCAAGTTATAGCTCATTCTGTTGATGATCTCGATCGTATTGCCGGACTTTTGCTTGCGGCACATCCACAGGCTAAAGTATTTGCTTTTTATGGTGAGATGGGTGCCGGCAAGACTACTTTCATCCGCACACTTTGCGCCCGGATGGGGGTAACCGATAATGTGACCAGCCCTACCTTTGCCATCATCAACGAGTATCATGGCCGCCGCGATGGCGCTGTGTTTCACTTCGATTTTTATCGTATCAATAAGTTGCAGGAAGCCCGCGAGGTGGGTGCCGAAAGTTATTTCGACAGCGGCGAATACTGTTTTATCGAATGGCCTGAACTTGTGGCAGAGCTGCTCCCTGACGAAACTGCAAAGGTGCATATAGCGCGTGGCGAGGATGACCAGACAAGAGTTTTTACTTTTTAATAAAAAAACATGATGAACATGAGCACAAAACAGCAACTGATGCCACGTGAGGAGATGCTCGAGGTGGCCGACAGCGGTCGGCGTTTCAGTATTGGGTTGCCACGGGAGATGTCGTATCAGGAAAAGCGGATAGCGCTGGTGCCGGCGGCGGTGAAGATGCTCGTAGAAAATGACCATGAAGTTATCGTACAGCGCAACGCCGGCCAGGCAGCCTACTTTACCAATCAGGAATATGCCGAAGCAGGCGCACAGTTGGTGGATTCGGCTGCTGAAGTTTTTAAAAGCGAAATTATCCTTAAGGTGGCGCCGCCCACGATGGATGAGATATCGATGATGCCCGGACGTCAGTCGTTGCTTAGCGCGCTGCATCTTGCCGCCTGCTCTAAAGAGTACCTGCGGGCGCTCATCGACAAACGATTTACAGCCCTCGCTTTCGAATATATCAAAGACAAATCCAACGATTCACCGGTGGTAAAATCCATCAGCGAGATTGCCGGCACAGCCTCCATACATATCGCCGCCGAATACCTGAGCCACGAAAAATATGGCACCGGCCGGATGTTGGGCGGGTTTACGGGCATCGCGCCTTCGGAGGTGGTGGTAATCGGCGCCGGCACAGTGGGTGAATACGCCTGCCGGACGGCGCTGGGCATGGGCGCCCTGGTGAAGGTTTTCGATAACTCTATCTACAAGTTGCAACGGCTGAAAACCAATCTGCATCAGAATATTTTTACCTCCACACTTCAGGAAGCCGAATTACTGCGGGCACTCAAAACCGCTGATGTACTTATTTGTGCCGTCTATGCCAAATCACGTCGCGCGCCCGTAATTATATCGGCGCCGATGGTAGAATCGATGAAACAGGGCGCTGTGATTGTGGATGTAAGCATCGACCAGGGAGGGTGCGTGGAGACAAGCCACATCACTTCGCACAAAGACCCTGTTTTTAAGTACGCCGGCGTCACGCATTATTGTGTGCCCAATATCGCCTCACGTTTCCCACAAACAGCTTCCATTGCGCTAAGCAATTATTTTGCCCCCGTGCTCATGCGTGCCGGCGAACTTGGTGGCATCGAAAAGCTGCTGGTGCGCGATTATTTCTTCCGACAGGGAGCCTATCTTTTTAATGGAATCCTTACCAGCAAGCCTCTGGGCGAATATCTCAATCTACCTTACCAGGACATCGACCTGCTGATGGCTGCGTTTCAATAGAAGGTAGAAGTTAGAAATTAAAGATGCGTCAGGATTGACAACTGCATCCGTTCTTCTCCTCATCCGAAAACATTATTTTTGTCGCCTTTATCTTTTGTATGAATACTTTTTGGAACCAATTGCCTCAGCCCACCTTTATGCTTGCGCCGATGGAAGATGTGTCGGATACCTCTTTCCGGGAGCTGGTGATGCAGATTTCCGACCCGCGGTTTTTCCAGGTTGTCTTTACCGAGTTTACCTCCACCGACGGACTTTGTCATCCGGTGGGCAGAGATAATGTGATCAGCCGCCTGCGCGTAAACGAAAGTGAACGCGCGGTGCTGCGCAGCAAGGGGATGAAAATAGTAGCGCAGATTTGGGGTGCCAATCCCGAAAAGTACTTTCAGGCCACCCAATTTATTACCGAAAATTTTGATTTCGATGGTTTAGATATTAATATGGGATGTCCTGTAAAGAAGATTGTGAAGCAGGGCGCCTGCTCGGCTCTGATCGGCAAACCGCAGCTTGCCGCCGAAATCATCCAGGCTGCCAAGGAGGCTACCCATCTGCCGGTGAGCGTAAAGACGCGGACAGGCATTAAACGACACGACACCGAACAATGGATTGCACATCTGCTCGGTCAGGATCCGGCAGCCATTATTTTACACGCTCGTACGCAGAAGGATCAGTCGGAGGAGCCTGCCGAGTGGGACGAAATTCGCAAAGCTGTGGCCGTGCGCGATGCCAGCGGAAAAAACATCCCGATTTACGGCAACGGCGACGTGAACTCGGTGCAGGATGCCATCGAAAAATGCAACCAGACCGGCGCGCAAGGCGTGATGGTAGGGCGTGGTATCTTTCACAATCCCTGGATGTTCAACCATCCGCAGCCCGATATTTCCACCGCCGACAGGCTGGAACTTTTGTGGCGCCATGTAACGTTATTCGACAGTACGTGGGGACACGAAAAGAATTTTGCGGTTTTGAAGCGCTTTTTTAAAATTTATACCAGCAACTTTGCCGGCGCTGCGCATTTGCGGGCAGCACTCATGGAGACCAGCAGTCCCGCAGAGGTGCGCGAAATCCTCGATAATTTTTTGCGCAAAGCAGAAGCATCAGATATTCTTCAAAATTCCAATACATAAAAAAACAACCGCCGGTAGTTGGTGTAAACGATCACAAACAAATTCCAAAAAAGCAAATTTCAAATTCAAAGAAGAGAAGCTGAATTTTATTTTGATTTAGAAAATAAGGATTCAAAAATTTTATGAAAACAACATTCACTAAACCATGCACTTATGCCAAATGATCTTCCAAAAGTAACGCTTAAAAGTGGCCGTGAGCGCGCCCTGCGTCGTTATCATCTGTGGGTGTTTTCGGGCGCCATACAAGCTATCAGCGGCAAGCCCGACGAAGGCGACCTGGTAGAGGTTTTTTCGGCTTCAGGCGAATATCTCGCCACTGGCCACATCCAGAGCGGTTCGATCATGGTGCGAATCGTTTCTTTTGAGCGCACTGATGGTGGCGAAGATTTCTGGCGACGCAAAATTGAGCAGGCACTGGCAGTGCGTAAAACCATAGGTTTTGTTGACAATCCGAAAACAAATATTTTCAGATTAATACATGGCGAAGGCGACGGGATGCCCGGACTTATCGTCGATTACTACAACGGCGTGGTGGTGTTGCAGGCACACGATACAGGCATGTGGCGCCGGCGGCAACTGTTTGCCGATATTTTGGGCAGCCTCTCCGGGTTGAAGGTGCATGCCGTTTACGACAAAAGTGAAAATACACTCAACAGCGCCAGCCAGCAGGATGGGTTTTTGTTTGGAAATGCGCAGACCGTGGAAGTGGCAGAACACGGCCATCGGTTTATTATTGATTTCCGCGAAGGGCAAAAAACCGGCTTTTTTATCGATCAGCGCGAAAACCGGTGGCTGCTGGGAAATTATGTGCAAGGCAAAAAAGTAGCAAATGTTTTTGGATACACCGGAGGGTTTTCAGTCTACGCGGCAGCTGCCGGAGCCAGCCAGGCAGCTACGGTGGATGCATCGGCAAAAGCCATCGAATTGGCCAGGCAAAATATGAGCCTCAACGGATTTGATGGGGAGGCGCATCAGTATTTCACAATGGATGCTTTTGCATTTTTTCAGCAACAGCAACAAATGTATGATGTGATTGTACTCGACCCACCGGCCTTTGCCAAGCATCGCGATGCGCTGCCCAAGGCGTTGAAAGCTTATCGGCGCATCAATGAGGCTGCCATTGCTGCCATCGAACCCGGCGGATTGCTCTTTACCTTTTCGTGTTCGCAGGTAGTTACGCCCGAAGATTTCCGCACAGCAGTTTTTATGGCAGCGCTGGCCAACGGACGGTCGTGCCGCATTCTGCACCGCATCACCCAGCCGCCCGATCATCCCATCAATATGTACCATCCCGAAGGCGAATATCTCAAAGGATTGGTGTTGCAGTTTGCGTAATGATTTTATGGATTTTTTAAAATCATCATCTACAACTTTGGTATTTTATAAAAGATGATTCGATTCGAGCATCGCCCGATCGGCATCCGTCCAGTCAGCAGCTTTCAGATTATCCTCGTCGATCCATTGCATCTGGTCGTGTTCACTAAGACGAAGCTCACCTCCTGTTATTTCGCACACGACGGGTATCAGGTGAACAAACTTGCCGGGATAGTGCCAGGTAATCGACAGGAGTTCCCTGACGGGTTTTATCTTGAGATTAAGCTCTTCGCGTACTTCGCGCACAACACATTCAAAAGAAGTTTCTTCAGGTTCTAATTTGCCACCCGGAAATTCCCACTTACCGGGGTGCGGCATCCGGCGCGAGCGTCGCACCGCTAAATAACGACCGTTTTTGCGAATCAGCGCACAGGCCACCTCGATGATTATTGTTTTTCTTTCCATTATGATTCATGATCTCCGTTCATTCCATCGAAACATCTTTTAAAACTTTGCGATAAGCATTAAAAATATTGGCGCGTGAAACAAAACCCACATATTTTCCATGATCAACCACCGGCAAATTGTAATAACCCGTTTTGCGGAACTTCTCCATCACGCTGTCCATCGGTTCGTTTACCGACACATGTTCTTTGGCCTGCATGATATAGTTGGTGATGGGTTCGGAATATTTTTCGGGTTTAAACATATCCACCCGCACGTCGTCCAGATCCACAAGGCCAAGATAGGTTCTGTCGTCGGCCATCACCGGGAAGATGTTTCTCTTGGAGCGTGAGATCAGTTTGGTAAGGTCGCCCAGCGTGCTATCGGGCGAGATGGTGAGCAGGTCGGTGTCGATAACGCGTTTTACGTTGAGAAGGGTGAGCACCGTTTTGTCTTTGTTGTGGGTGAGCAGGTCGCCGCTTTCGGCCAGTTGTTTTGTAAAGATCGAATGCTTGCTAAATATTTTTATGGTGGTAAAAGAGATGGCGGTAGTAACCATCAGCGGAACGATGAGCACGTAGCCATTGGTCATTTCGGTAACCAGGAATATTGCTGTGAGCGGCGCCTGCAGCACGCCGCCCAGCACACCGGCCATGCCTACGAGCGTAAAATTGCCTTCGTGCAGCGGATTAACAAATCCAATTTCGTTGAAGAGACGGGAAACGGTGAAGCCGGTAAGCCCGCCCATAACGGCTGCCGGGGCAAATATCCCGCCGATGCCGCCAGCTTCGGTAGTGAGCGTGGTAGCGATAATTTTGGTTAAGATAATAAGAATCATAAAAAGTATCAAAACCCACCACACATCGCGGTAGTCGTAGAGTGCAGTGTTGTTGAGTATCTGATCGCTCTGTCCGGTCATGATAAGCCTGATAGATTCGTACCCCTCGCCATAGAGCGGCGGCAGCAGGAAGATCAGAATCCCTAAGCCCAACCCGCCTACCACAAGCCGGTTTTTGATGCGTCGGATAAAAAGCTGGCGGATCAGCTCATGCATCTTGTTGAAATAAACCGAAACCAGCCCGCAGACAACACCCAGCACTATATAGTAATGCAGGTCGGCAATCTCGAAGGGTTGCGTTACCGCAAAATGAATCAGGATATCTTCGGCAAGCAGCAGCTTTGTAGTGACGGCACCGGTGGCCGAAGCGATGAGCAGTGGTATGATGCTGGAGGTGGTAAGGTCGAGCATGAGCACCTCCAGGCTAAAAATAACAGCAGCTACCGGTGTGGTAAATATGGATGCCATGGCGCCTGCCGCGCCGCAGCCGATGAGCAGGGTGGTGTTTTTGTAGTTCATGCGCAGCGTTTGCCCGATGCCAGAACCAATAGAGGCGCCGGCCGAAATAATGGGCGATTCCAAACCAATGCTGCCCCCGAATCCTGCCGTGAAAGAGCTGCCCAGCATTGCCGAAAAATATTTGTGGCGCCGCATCTTTCCGTCAAATCGGGAGATGACGTGAAGAATGCGTGGTATGCCGTGCTCGGTATGATCGCGGATCACATATTTTACCAGCACCACTGTTATGACGATGCCCACACCGGGATACAAAACATACCACAGGTTTTGAGCTGATATGTCGAAAAAACCTGTCAGCACACCTTTGATATAGTAAACAAAGCTCTTGAGCAGAAAGCTCGAAAGGCCGGCACCCAGGCCGATGATAATGCTTAGGAAAATTACAAAATAGTTGTCGGGGACATTTTTTACCCGCCACACAAAAAACCGCCCGATGTATTTCTGTAGATTCACGCTGTGAAAATAGTAATTTCCGCAAAGGTAGAAGAAGAAACTGTGTTGTCGGGACGATTAAGCCTGGTTTATTTACAAACATTTATAGAACAGGGATACTTCGAAAGGCTCAGCAAAAAACCCAGATGTTGCAGTTTTCACTTTCTCTTTTCCCTTAGCCGCTTTTGCTCATTTGCAATGGTGTTGAGCAGCTCTTTCACATTTTTTCGGTTGGTGTAGAGATTTTGCTGTAGGTCGGTAGTCACCGTGAGGGTGTCGAACATTGCATCAACCGCCCGTGCATCCTGTTCTATACTGCGCAGCCATGCCTGCTTGCGGCTCACCTCATCGTCGGAATTGCTGCGATGGGAATTTGCGAAAGCTACATATTTATTATAATCGTCGATCACATCGTTGAGTTTGTAAACGGCATGGTTGTGCAACAAGACCTGCTCATTGGCAAGGTGTATTTTGTGCTGATGGCGGAGGCTCGCATAATGGTCTTGCACCATCTCGTTGGCAAATCCCTGTTTTTCCATTCGTGCCATCGTTTCTGCAAGCTGTTGTTTTTCGGGCAGCATACGGTAACGTTCCACCTCCGCAGCATAATCCAGATAAATGCTGTCAACGGGTGGCGACCCTGACACAAAGTCGCTGGCGCTTCGCGGGTAGTTCAGCATCTGCATCAATGGGTCGAAAGGCATGTGCGTTTTGATCATTTCTGAGGGAGGAACTTTAAAATATTTCTCCGAAAACTCCTGGCGATAAAGTTTGGTGCTCCTGTCGAAATAACCCGAACCCCAGGTAGGGTCGAAAAGAAACCAGTCTCCTTCAATTTTGAGTGCATTCCAGGCATGGGGAATTTTATAAATTTCTCTATCCGATTTCACATATCCCGACACTACCAGCGAAGGTATGCCAGCCTCATCGGCCAAAGCATCCATAAGCTGCGCATAATGCATGCACACGCCCATGCGTTTGGATAGCGCCTCATTTGTTACCTCTTCCAACGAAGCGTAGGTGGTTACGTTTTCTACGGCAAGTCTGTCGTAGGTAAGATTGTGCGCCACCCAGCTATAGATGGCGTAGGCTTTGGCTTGGTCGCCGGCAAGTCCGTCGGTAAGGGCTGCGGCAAGTGTGCCCACCGAGCGTGTGGCCTCAGCAGGAATTTGTTGTGTGCGCTGAGTAATTTCCGATTTTGAATAGGATAGCTCTTGTGCATGCAGCACACCGGCCAGGCCAACAGCAAATAGCAGCAGAAGAGCAGGTTTTTTGGTGGTAATTCTCATGGTTGACTTAACGCTTCGGTTTGTGGTTTGCGTATTTTATAAAATCGTTACAACCCAACAAAACAATAAAACTTTTCTCGCTTCTTCCATTATTTCTCATTTGGTACTGTTGGCTTTCTGAAAAAAATCTATTTTTGAAAATTCATTCATAAAAAGATAGGGAGTATGACTATGCTGACCAAAAAAATCCTTGTAATCTATCCGCAGGTTTTCGACACCAAAATAGCTGTTTATCAAAACAATGGCTGGGTATTTTTTAAAACCATCAAATTTGACGCACAACACGGAGCCGAAGGGCTGGTGGTGTTGGATCAGGAAATTCCGCGAACCGAGCAGATTTTGCGCGAGCTAAAAGACAACGACATCGAGCTAAGCGATATTGAAGTTGTAATTGGCCGCGGCGGACTGGTGAAACCGATAGCTTCGGGCGTATTCGAGATCAACGAAAAACTAAAGCAGGATTTGCGACAGGGCGCCAGGATGCATGAGACCAACCTGGGTGGCCTGATAGCCGACCGCATCGCCGCTATGATACCGGAGGCCAAAGCTTATCTGGCCGACCCTGTGGTGGTGGATGAGATGGACGACATCGCCCGCGTGAGTGGTCATCCGCTGTTTGAGCGCAAATCTATTTTTCATGCGCTCAACCACAAATTTGCCGGTCGTAATTATGCCAAATCCATCAACAAACAATACGACGATCTGAATCTGATCGTAGCACATGTGGGCGAAGGAGGCATTTCGGTGGGCGCTCACCGCAAAGGCAAAGTGGTGGACGTAAACCAGGCCTACGACGGCGAAGGGCCATTTTCGTGCACACGCTCCGGAACCATCCCTTACGGCGATCTTATCGAAATTTGCTTTAGCGGAAAATACGACAAAGCTGAGCTGCGCAAAATGCTTGTCAATCAGGGTGGACTGGTGGCACATCTGGGAACCAGCAACATGATAGTGATCGAAACACGCATAAAAGATGGCGATGCCAACGCGAAATTTATCCTCGAAGCCATGGCCTATCAGTTGGCCAAAGAGATCGGCGCCATGTACATCGCCATCGAAGGCCAGCTCGACGCCATCATCCTTTCGGGAAATATGTTCCAGAGTAAGTTTTTCACCGATCAGGTAAAACACAGAATTCTGAAACTGGGCAGCGTGGTGATTTCACCTTTTGTCACCGACATGGACGCTCTGGCCGACAACGCCATGATGATTATGAAAGAAGAAGCCAGGATACTGGAGTACGAATAGAGGAGAGGTGAGTTGATACATTTATAACAAAAAGTCAAATGACAAATTCCAAATGACAAATAAATCCCAAAATACAAATTCCAAAAATTCGTAACGGTTTGGGTATTGTTTTTTTTTAATATTAAAATATGGATACATCGCATTGGCTGGAAGATGCCGAAAGAGAAGAGCAGCAGAAACGCCTGCGTCCGCTGCGCGAAGGAGCGCGCATACAGGATAAGATTCACCGTGTAAAGGAAAACTATGAGGCCAATCATGCGCTTTACGAAGAGTTTGTGCAACAAATGACCGA
>JAAYIU010000146.1 GCA_012523265.1 Bacteroidales bacterium
AGCAGGCTGCGGATTCGGTGGAATACAAAAGCAGCATTGGCAGCCGGCAGGTTACGATCTTTCCCAATCCCACGCGTGGCCAGCTTACTATTGCTATGGAAATTACGGACGATGACAGCCCGGTAAAGCTGGAGCTCTTTTCGCTGGCTGGCGAAAGCATCCTGCAACAAACCATCCGTCAGCCCAAAACCACTGTGGATTTATCCGGGCAGCCGGCGGGCAGTTACATTCTTTCCATTTCCCTGGCCGGCAGCCAGCGGTCGTGGAAGGTGATAAAAGAGTAGGCGGGATACCCACATTCTTTCATTCAACGGCTGCCGGATTTATTTACATTTGCGCGCAACTAAAAATTACGCGTTGTGACTATTATCGAAGCTATTTTACTCATCACTGCGGGACTGATGGTGGGGTTTATCAATACGCTGGCCGGCGGGGGCAGCATCATCTCACTCTCGGTGCTGATGATGCTCGGATTGCCCGCCACCCTTGCCAACGGCACCAACCGCATCGCCATCACCATACAAACCATGACGGCAGTCACCAGCTTTTCCGCACAAAAGGTAATGGATTTCCGAAAAGGACTTTATCTGGCCATCCCGGCGGTGGTGGGGTCGGTGCTGGGCGCCTACATCGCGGTGGACATCAACGAAGAGATTTTTGAGTACGCCGTGGCCATTATCATGCTCGTGATGTTGGTGTTTATCCTTTACAAGCCGCAGCACTGGCTCAAAGAACAGCCGCACCTGATCAACCGCAAGCTTTCGGTAACACAGGTTATCATCTTTTTCCTTATCGGACTTTATGGTGGTTTTATCCACGTGGGCGTGGGATATTTTCTGCTGGCAGCTATTGTGCTGAGCGCCGGCTATGAGCTGGTGAAGGCCAATGCCATCAAAGTACTCATCGTGATGCTCTACACCCCGTTTGCTTTGGTGGTTTTTATCGTCAACGATCAGGTAAACTGGGCTTACGGATTGGTGATGACCATCGGCAACGTGGCCGGCGCTTACATTGCTTCGCACATGGCCGTGAAACAGGGCGCCAACTTCGTGCGATGGGTCATCGTGGTGGTAATATTGCTCACCTCGGCGCATCTTTTTGGCATCATCGACATTAAGGCGATTGTGGAATCTGTTAGAAGTTAGATTTTGGAAGGTGGAATTAGAAATTTTGATGTATCATTTTTGAAAACTTGAATTTTAATAAAATGAAAAATCTAATCTCGTTATTTTTACTGCTGATGCTTGCTGCCGGATGTGGACAAGCTACCGACAAAGGTTCAAAAAGTTCTGACCGTGAGCGCCCGCAATGGGCGATTGTGGTGCATGGCGGCGCCGGCATGATGGAGCGCTCGGATTTCACACCAGAAATACGTCAGGCTTACGCCGAAAAGCTCTCGGAAGCTTTAAACGCCGGTGGCTCTATACTTGAGCAGGGCGGCGCCAGCCTGGATGCTGTAGAAGCTGCCGTGCGCGTACTCGAAGATAGCCCGCTGTTTAATGCCGGCAAGGGAGCAGTGTTCAGCGCTGCCGGTATAAACGAAATGGATGCGTCAGTGATGGATGGCAAAACGGGAAAAGCCGGCGCTGTGGCAGGCGTAACGGTGATCCGCAATCCGATATCGGCAGCCCGCCGTGTGATGGAAGCCTCGCCGCATGTGATGCTTGCCGGCACAGGTGCCGAAGCCTTTGCCACAGAACAAGGACTTACCATCGTCGATAAAAGTTATTTCTACACCGAAGTGCGTTGGCAATCGTTGCTAAAAGCGCGCCAGCGTGCCGAAGAACAAGCCACCGACACCACCGAAAAACATGGAACTGTAGGCTGTGTAGCTTTGGATAAAAATGGCAACCTGGCAGCAGCAACCTCCACCGGCGGGATGACCAACAAAAAGTATGGCCGTATCGGCGATTCGCCAATCATTGGCGCCGGCACCTACGCCGACAACGCCACCTGCGCCGTTTCGTGCACAGGGCATGGCGAATATTTTATTACCAACGCCGTAGCTTACGATGTGGCCGCCCGCCTCAAATATCTTGGTCAGCCGCTGCAGGAAGCTACCGGCGAAATCATCAACACAAAGTTAAAGCAGCAAGGCGCCGAAGGCGGCCTGATAGCCATCGACAGCGCCGGCAACATCGCCATGCCTTTCAACACCAGCGGCATGTTTCGCGGCTATCTGCTGCCCGATTCATTGCCAAAGATTGCGATTTTTAAAGATGAGTAACCAAAAGATCATACGCTGGGGCATGATCGGCTGTGGCAATGTAACAGAAGTGAAAAGCGGCCCTGCTTTTCGAC
>JAAYIU010000357.1 GCA_012523265.1 Bacteroidales bacterium
CAGTATGATCGCTCCGGAAGCATTGCATTATTTATTAATAATGAAGACTTTTACCAATAAATCCCAAATGACTATAAAACAAGCTACAAATAGATTTTAATCAATACTGACCGACTAAAAATTATAGATTCTTCGCTACGCTCAGAATGACAAGGTTTTTCGTGTATTTGTGGGGGTGAGGGGTGGGTGGCGGCGAATCCACCACCCACCCCTCACCTACGCCCCTAAACAACTGTCATTCTGAACGAAACAGCCTGCCCCGTTTTTTCGGGGAAGTGAAGTGAAGAATCTAAAACTAACACTATCAATTTAATCGGTCAGTAGTGGATTTTAATATTAAAACCCCAATCACCCGATGAAACAATATCTCGACCTACTCGATCACATCCTCACCAACGGCACACGCAAAGATGACCGCACCGGCACCGGGACGCTGAGCGTTTTCGGCTACCAGATGCGTTTCGATCTGTCGGCGGGCTTTCCGCTGGTTACCACCAAAAAGCTACACCTGCGTTCGATTATCTATGAGCTGCTTTGGTTTTTGCGTGGCGACACCAACATCCGCTACCTCAACGACCACCGCGTAACAATTTGGGATGAATGGGCTAACGAAAATGGCGACCTGGGCCACATCTACGGCTACCAATGGCGCAGTTGGCCCGCGCCCGACGGTTCTTCGATCGATCAGATTGCGCGTGTAACAGCATCCATAAAGAGCAATCCCGACTCGCGCCGCCATCTGGTGAGCGCCTGGAATGTTGGTGACCTGCACAACATGGCCCTGCCGCCGTGCCACATCCTGTTTCAGTTTTATGTGGCCAATGGGGAGCTCTCGTGCCAGATGTACCAGCGCAGCGCCGATGTGTTCCTGGGCGTACCTTTTAATATCGCTTCCTACGCGCTGCTGCTGACGATGATGGCCCAGGTAACTGGCCTCAAACCCGGCACTTTTGTCCACACTTTTGGCGACGCGCACATTTATCTCAACCACATCGACCAGGCAAAACTGCAACTGACCCGCACGCCTCATCCGTTGCCAAAGCTAGAGCTGAACAGCAAAATCACTAACATTTTTGATTTCAATTTTGAAGATATTCAATTGACAGATTATACCGCACACCCGCACATCAAGGCGGACATTTCGGTGTAGAGACGCACAGCCTGCCCCGCCACCAAGCGGGAGACCTGCGTCTAATTGAGAACAGGCAGAAAAATTACAGATTAGTTTTTAAAAATTAAAAAATATGATTTCGATTATCGTTGCAATAGCAAAAAATAACGCCATTGGCAAGGACAACCAATTGCTGTGGCACATCTCCGAAGATTTGAAACGATTCAAGCGCCTCACCTCCGGGCACAAAGTGATCATGGGGCGCAACACGTTGCTCTCGCTACCCCGCTATCCGTTGCCCAACCGCACCAACATCGTCATTACCGACCAACCGGAAGAGAGTTTCGACGGATGCAGGATGGTGCATTCCATCGACGAAGCGGCTGCAATGTGCAGCGCAGAGGAAGAGTGCTTTGTGATGGGCGGCGCCTCCATTTACCACCAATTTATGCCGTTGGCCGAAAAACTCTACATCACGCAAGTGGACACAGATTTTGACGGCGACACCTTTTTCCCAACCATCGACCCGACAGTGTGGGAACTGACGGAGCAATCGGAGCCTGTAGCAATGGACGACGGAAGTTTTAGCTACCGTTTCCAGACGTGGCTGCGCAGGTAAGTCTGTATTTTAAGACAACAACCTTTGCGGTCGTTTGAAATTTGTACAGTGAAAACCCCGGCCTATATTGGCAAACACAAATTCGTCTTCACAGCCTGCTGGTAATAAATCGTTAATAAAAAAATGGTCGTTATCTCGATCATAATGCTTCAATTTGCAGGTTCATTACAAAAAAACCAAAAAGCAAGGCGCTGAATGTGCAGCGTATACCAAATGGAATCAGATCAAAATCACAACAAACATCAGGAAGAGCCGCAGCTTCCCGTTGGTCATGGCTTGGACGCCGGCAGCGGGAGCGAAAGCACTTACAAAACTATTGCGCTGGAGGGCATGTACCAGAGCTGGTTTTTGGACTACGCCTCGTATGTAATTCTGGAGCGCGCCGTACCTGATGTGCTGGATGGCCTGAAACCGGTGCACCGCCGCATACTGCACGCCATGCGCGAGATGGACGATGGCCGCTACAACAAAGTGGCCAACATCATCGGGCAAACCATGAAGTACCACCCGCACGGCGACGCCTCTATCGGCGACGCGCTGGTGCAACTGGGGCAGAAAGAGCTGCTCATCGACACACAGGGAAACTGGGGCAACACCCTCACCGGCGACAGCGCAGCAGCGCCACGCTACATCGAAGCCCGCCTGTCGAAGTTTGCTCTGGAAGTAGTTTTTAATCCTAAAACTACCGAGTGGCGCGATTCGTACGACGGGCGCAACAAAGAACCGGTAGCGCTGCCCGTAAAATTTCCGCTGCTGCTGGCACAAGGCGTCGAAGGCATCGCGGTAGGGCTTGCCTCCAAGATCGTCCCACACAACTTCAACGAACTCATCGAAGCCTCCATCCGTTATTTGCAGGGCAAAGAGTTTGAAATCCTCCCCGACTTTCTCAGCGGTGGCATGGCCGACTTTTCGAAATACAACAACGGGCTGCGTGGTGGCAAGATAAGAATACGCGCCAAAATTCAACAAACCGACAAGAAAGCGCTCACCATCACCGAGATTCCGTTTGGCACAACTACCACCAGCCTCATCGAATCGATAGTTGCTGCCAACGACAAGGGAAAGATTAAAATCAAAAAAATCGACGACAACACTTCCGACCAGGTGGAGATACAGATACAACTGGTGCCAGGTGTTTCGCCCGACCAAACCATCGATGCGCTGTATGCTTTCACAAATTGTGAAGTGTCGGTGTCGCCCAACTCCTGCGTGATCTATAAGGGCAAACCCCATTTTATGGGTGTAGATGAGATTCTGCGAATTTCCACCGACGATACCGTGCGCCTGCTGCGCAGAGAGCTTGAGATACAACGTGAGGAGCTGGAAGAACAATGGCACTTTGCCTCGCTCGAAAAGATTTTTATTCAGGAACGCATCTATCGCGACATTGAGGAGAGCGAGACCTGGGAAGCCGTCATCACAACCATCGACAGCGGATTGGAACCCTTTAAAAAACTATTTAAACGCGCCATCACCCGCGACGACATCATCCGCCTGACGGAGATAAAAATCAAACGCATCTCCAAATACAATGCTTTCAAAGCCGATGAACAAATTCGTAACATCGAGACCAACCTGGAAGAGGTGCAAAATCATTTGGACAACCTCATCGATTATGCCATCAATTATTTCAGACAGATACGCAAGAAATATGGCAAAGACCGCGAACGGCGCACCGAAATCCGCAGCTTCGACACCATTGAGGCTTCGCTGGTAGCTGTGGCCAATGCCAAACTCTACATCAACCGCGAGGAGGGCTTTGCAGGGACAAGCTTGAAAAAAGACGAATTCGTTTGCGATTGCTCCGACATCGACGACATCATCTTCTTTCGCGACGACGGCACTTTTATGGTCACCCGCGCAAGCGAGAAGTTTTTTACCGGCAAAAATGTGATCCACATCGAAGTCTTCAAACGCAACGACGAGCGCACCATCTACAACATGATTTACCGCGACGGACGTGGCGGCAACAATTATGTGAAGCGTTTTGCAGTGGTAGGAGTTACGCGCGACAAAGATTACAACCTCACACGGGGCACCGAGGGAACCCGTGTGCTTTATTTCTCGGCCAACCCCAACGGTGAGGCAGAAATAGTACGCATCAATCTGCGCCCCAAGCCACGCCTGAAAATCACCGCCTTCGACTACGACTTCAGCACGCTGGCCATCAAAGGGCGCGGATCTAAAGGCAACACACTTAGCAAACATTTCATCCGAAAAATCGTAAAAAAAGAGGAAGGCATCTCTACCCTGGGCGCCATCGACGTGTGGTTCGACCCCAGCGTGAAACGACTCAACAACGACCAGCGCGGCAACTTCGTGGGCGCCTTTGAAGGCGACAACAAAATACTGGCGCTGATGCAATCGGGCGACTACCGCCTCATCGGCTTCGACCTCTCAGCGCATTTTGATGAAGACCTGCTGCACCTCGAAAAATACGACCCCGACACCATTATCACCGCAGTTTATCTGGATGGAAACCAAAACCTGTGGTACATCAAACGATTTAAAGCAGAGGAAACTGATAAAAAAACACGGTTTATCTCAGAGCATCCCCAGTCGAAACTTATCACCGTTACCACCCGCCAGCGCCCTGTGCTTCAGGTGATGATGGATGAAAAGAAAAACGAAAAGCAGGCCGAAGACCTGGTAATTGTCGCCGAGGAGTTTATAGGTGAGAAAAGCTACAAAGCCAAAGGCAAACGCCTGACGAATCTGGCTGTGAAAAAAGTAAAATGGCTGGAGCCATTGCCTGCTGACGATGAACCGGAAGATATGGAAAAACAGGAAGTAGAGCAGCCGGAACAACACGAAAACATTGCCCCTGCCGGGATTGAAAAAACCAAAGTGAAACCAGAAAAAGCGGAGATCACTCCCACTCCACCGCCGCCATTACCACGAAAAACTTCGGGCAAAACAAAGCCAGATCAGCCGCAGCATAAAAAAGAGAAAGATGCGGGGGGACAGGCGCAGATGTCGCTGTTTGATTGAGACTTCTTTTTATTTTGATTCAAATTTTAAATCTGTAGTTTTGCGACAAGACAGGCAGATAAAAATCAGTGTTTTAACAAAACAAGCATCATTATGAAAAAAATATATTGGCTTTTGCTATTCTTTTCTCTATCTCCTTTAGCTACGCATGCTGATACATTGACGGTACAACCGGATGGTACTGGTCTTTGGCCAACTATTCAGGATGCAATAGATAACGCTACCAATGGCGACGTCGTTTTGCTGGCAGACGGTACATACAGGGGCATCGGAAACAGAGACATCAATACGCTGGGCAAGGCAATTGTGGTTGCATCGGAAAGCTCAATGGCAGAAAATTGTGTGATCGACTGCGAAGGGACATTCAATGTGGTTCAACGTCGGGGATTTATAATGAGCAACGGTGAGGATTCGACAACCAAAATAAAAGATATTACAATCGCTTATGGTTCTACTCTGATGGCTTGCCCTGGTTGTGCAGGTGCTGCAGTTTTTATCGAATATGCTGCTCCGTTATTCGAGAATGTAATTTTTCGCCACAATCGGGGAGGCCATTCTGTTTTTCATGCATTCTATGCTGATAATCTTATTCTAAGAAATTGTAAATTTTATTTCAATACCGCTGAATTCAATCCTTGCATTGAGGTGGTAGGGAATAATGTTTTAATCGAGAAGTGCCTTTTTTATCATAACACCACAGCTATGTATAACGGAGCGATAATATCCTTTGACAGAAACACCAAAGTCGTTGGCTGTACAATTACCAATAATTATCTTAATGACACGTGGTATAGTTCGGTATTTACATACAGCCATCCATGGGGCTCAACGCCTCCTGAAGGTGGCGCAATAGTCGAAAATACACTCATTACAAATAACTATACCCTTAACGTTTTTCATCACTACGATTCCTGCTTCCCTATGCCTTTGTTTAATCATTGTAACCATTGGAACAACAATGGAAACGATTGGACAGGAATTATTTCAAACCAATCTGGCGTGGAAGGTAACTTAAGTGAAGACCCTTTGTATGTCGATACCACAAATATGGATTATCATATTCAGTATGGATCGCCCTGCATTGACGCCGGAAACCCAAATTCTCCCTATGATCCTGATGAAACGATTGCGGATATTGGTTACTACTATTACGACCAATTGACTTCAACTGCTGAATGTCGTGCTGATGAAATAAAACTTTATCCGAATCCCTCTTCCGGAATTATTCATTTTTCAAATTTTCCTTTTCACAATCACGAATTTTTCAATGTTTTGATAATTAATAATTCCGGCGAAACTGTGCAACAGCGAAAAAATGTTGATCTCCGCCAGCCAATAGATTTAAGCTGCCTCCCCACTGGTTTTTATCATTGCTATTTGCAAGGTATGTCTCATGATTATTTCC
>JAAYIU010000100.1 GCA_012523265.1 Bacteroidales bacterium
CCAGCCCCAACAATCTGGGTGGCATCACCCTGAAAGGCGACATGGTAAACCTTAAGATCAACGACAATACAAAAAAGAAGCGGCTTTTTGTAACCTTTACCCTCACCGGCGCCATAGGCACAGCGCGCATTGCAATCTCCCTCAATGGCGACGACCTGGCGGTGATTGACGTGGACGGAATGTACAGCGGGCGCGCCTTTGTTATGCGCGGACCGGTGAAGCTGCCACAGGAAGTTCAGGTTTACGAAGGCGCAGAGTTTTAAGGTGAGACGGGGGTAAATAAATTCCAACCGTCGGTAGCCGGTGTAAACAATTCCAAATCAACAAATCAACAAATCAGCAAATCCGTAAGAATTTGTGCCGGCCTCGCTGTGCTGGTTTTATGGTATTTTTGCAAATATGTTTCATTGGTTATCAAAACTTTATCTTCACTTCGCCCTTCCTGTTGCACTTGTGTTTTGCACCACTTCTGTTTCAGCACAAGGATTTCAGCGCTATCTGGTTCCCGAAGAAGTTATTGAGTATCCACATCGTCTTCAGGTGACGTGGGCCAATGATATCTTTTTTCAAACCGACCGCTACTACACCAATGGAGTAGAAATAGAATATCACAGTCAGCAGTTGGGCAACTCGGTATTGTCCAGGTTGCTTTTTGATCCGTTGGTGGATTCCAAACCCATTTACAGCCTGGTGCTAACGCACGAGATTTATACACCGCGCAATGTGCTGGGCGATCCGTCATACAACGACCGACCCTATGCCGGCGTGTTGCTGCTTGGCCTTAAAGGAGCTTTTTACGATGAGGCTCATCAGTACGTGTTGAGGTCTACTATCCAGGCTGGCCTGTTGGGGCGCTATGCCGGCGGACAGTTGGTGCAAAACGGAATTCATGTACTGTTGCCAGCCTCCGAGCCAATTCCGGGATGGGATTTCCAGATACAACAGGAAATGTTGTTGAGTTACCTGGTGGATTATCAAAAGCTATTGTTCGACGCCGGAAAATTCCAAATGGATGCTTTGGCCGCCACCAGTCTAGGGCTTCCCCTCACCGACTTTTCGGGTGGTTTACGGCTGCGTTATGGCCAGGGCGAAGCCTTCTTTTCGCCGCAGCATCTGTTGGCTGTCGAAGGGATGCAGTACAACTTTTTTGCGGAAGCCACCACGCGTTATGTGGTGTACGATGCCACACTGCAAGGCGGCGCTTTCAATGGCAGCAGCCCGCATACCATCGAAACAATCAATCCCCTTTTGGCGCAGGTGAAAGCCGGTGCATCTTTTCGTTATCATAAGGTCACGGCGGAAATTGGTGCACAATGGGTTTCAGCTAAATTTGAAAACGCCCTTGCCCACAAATGGGGTTATTTTGTTATTGGTTTTCTGTTTTGAAATGATTGGGAAACAATAAATCATTTCTGCTGCTGGTTTGTTAAGGAGCATTCATTGGCCGTTTTGGCTTATTAAAATGGTAATAACGATTCTCATACAGTGATTATGAAAAAACTTGTCGTATTCCTCTTTCTTGCGCTGTCCTTCACTTTGCCGGCGGTTGGCCAGCAAAACGACTCGGTGCGTGTGAATCCCTATTCGCGTTTGCAAAAAGAAAAATCTGACTTTGCCAGTCGCCTGTATTTTGGTGGCAGCTTTGTGCTGAGCCTGGGCAGCTACACCAGCATCGGCATCTGGCCGCTGGTGGGCTACAAAGTGACTCCTAAATTATCGGTTGGTTTGCAACCCGGTTACGAATATTTAAAATACGACCGCTATTACGGTGGCTCCTACGAAACCAGCAACTATGGGGGCAGAGTGTTCGCCCGCTACCGCATCATTCCGCAGATTTACGCGCACAGCGAATATGCTGCCATCAATTACGAGATCGAGAGCAGGCTGCCATCAGGAAAAACAGATGACACACGCGAGTGGGTCTCTTTTCTGTTTCTGGGTGGCGGTCTTTCGCAGAAAGTTGGCGGGAACGTTTATGCCTATATCCAGGTGCTCTTCGATGTTCTCAACGACGAAAACTCACCCTACCGCAGCGGCGCCCCCTTCTGGAGTGTGGGTATCGTTGCCGGATTTTAGTCAATCATAATTCAACATTAGTTTTTTTATTTTTAAGATGAAGAATGGATTATTAAAAAATTCGCTGATTCTGTTTGCCTTCCTGCTTGTCGCAAATGTGCAGAGCCAGCCGCTGGCCGATCAGATGCCTGAAAACTACCGCAAAGCCTACCAGGCCGGAACCCGCTCCGCCGACGGAAATCCCGGCCTCAACTATTGGATTAATCATTCCAGCTACGATATTGATGTGGAGGTAGCGCCCGCCACAGGTTTGATCAGCGGCAAAGCCACCATCCGCTACACCAACAACAGCCCCGATACTTTAACGCAATTGGTTTTCAGGCTTTATCAGGATATTTATAAAAAAGGCAACGCCCGCCAGTTTATTCTCCCAACGTCCGATTTAACTGACGGCGTCCTGATCACTTCTTTGGCTATCGATGGCCACACCTATGACCCCCAAGGCAAAAAGGTGTCGCGCTCGGCTACCAATATGACTGTGCAACTCCAGAATCTTTTATTTGCAAAGCAAACAGCGGAGGTGAAGATAGAATGGAATTTCCGGATGCCGCAAGATCATTTTATACGTGTGGGGCAATACCTTCCTGAACATTTGTTTGCCGGATATTGGTACCCACAGGTGGCTGTTTACGACGACATCGATGGGTGGGACAGACACGAATACCAAGGCATGGTTGAGTTTTATAATGATCATAACGATTTCCGTGTAAATATTACGGTACCCGGCGGATTTGCAGTTTGGGCTACCGGCCTGCTGCAAAATCCTTTAGAAGTATTGGGTGATGAAAAATCCGGATTGCTGGAAAAGGCAGCAAACAGTGATGAGATCGAACATATTATTCAGGCAGACGATTATCAGAAGCATTATAAATTCACGGGCAGCGCCAGCATCACCTGGAAATTCAAAGCCGACCGGGTGCCTGATTTTGCTTTTGCGGTAAGCAGCATAGCGCTGTGGGATGCCACCAGCGTAATGGTGGATTCGGTTTCCGGCCGGCGCGTGCTTATCTCGGCGGTGTATCCGCCCGGGCTGACGCACTACGAAAAGGTGGCAGGCATTGCGCGCCAGGCGGTGCAATACATGTCGTTCCAATGGCCAGGCGTACCTTTTCCTTATCCACAGGCTACCGTATTTGCCAACGGCCGCAAAACTGGCGGCATGGAGTTCCCGATGATGGCCAACGATGGCGCTCCCGACGACCTGGCCGACTTGCAGGGTCTCACATATCATGAGATTTTTCACAACTATTTCCCTTTTGCCATGGGCACCAACGAGCGCAAATATGCCTTTATGGACGAAGGGTGGGCGCATTATCTCCCCACAGGATTTCTGGCGCAGGTGTCGCCCGGATATGTTTATCTGCAAAATTCAGTTAGGAACTACGCCAGTTTTGCCGGCAGCGAAAATGAGCTTCCCCCGATGATTCCCACCTACATCTTAAACGACTACACAAGTCAGCGAATGGCTGCCTATACCCGCCCGGCAGTGGCTTATCACCTGCTGCGTCAGGAGCTTGGCGATGCGGTTTTCGGTAGCGCTTTACGCGAATATTTTCAGCGCTGGCAGGGCAAACATCCGATGCCTTACGACTTCTTCGCCATCTTCGATCGGGTGAGCGGCCAATCGCTGGAGTGGTTTTGGCGCCCCTGGTTTTTTGAGAACGGTCGCCCCGACCTGGCAGTAGAGCCTCCCGACGACGGTAACACCGTCCGAATCCGGCGCCTGGGAATTATGCCAGTTCCTGTTTATCTCCAAATAGATTTTACGGATGGTACCAGTACGGTGATAGAGCAAAAGGCAAGCGTTTGGAAAGATGGCTTGCAAAATTTTGAGATTGCGGTGCCGGCACAAAAAGCGATCGAAAGACTTGAATTGGGCAACGAATGGATTCCCGACAGCAATCCTGCCAACAACCAGTGGCAGCGGCCTTAATGCTTTTAATAACAAACTTTTATGGCGCCGGATTGTTATTTTAGTTTTAAACAAACCGACCATGAAAAAGCAAGAAGAAGACCTTTTCAGGAAACTTTTCCCATCAAACACTATCAAAAGTGACACAGATCCAACGAGTCAAAATCAGCCTTTGATTCGCGACGAGGCCTATAAAAAGGATTTTGAGATCTGGAAGCACTCGCTAAGAGCTAAGGCCATGCGCGAGCAGTTGATGGAGGCATATTTGGCACGAAGTGCGCAAGCGTCGACTACACAAATTGCGCTTTACACAGCTCCCGGAGCCATTGGGCTAACCATAAAAATGGCGGAGAATACAGATGTAAAATACTATCGTTTTTTGCTCGACTTATTGCGTGAGCAGTTGATGACGCTGCAATACAGCCTGTACAGCTCTTCTGCCGAAGCAAAAACCGGAGCGGAAGGCGTTCAATATTTTTACGAAAGGCATTATTTGAAACCCAACATCTCAAACGAGAAATTCCCGATCGATCAGCTCTACGGCAGTATCATGCTGGAGCTGGAGCTGGAAGCCGACCAGCCAAAATATCTAAAAGTGATGAGTACGTACCACACCGGCTATAACTATAAGCCACCACAGGGATTCGATGCGCTGGTGCGGTATCTGTTCAGCGGTAAAGAGTCAGATGAGAGAAATGAATAAGATTTGTCTATTAGCAAAAACCCAAAGAACAAATTCTAAATGACAAATAAATTTCAAAAACCAATATCCAACCCTACGCAATGGTTTTGGTTATTGGATTTTTAATTTTTGAATTTATTTGTGATTGTTCACACCGACTAGCGGCGGTTGCTTTATTGATAAAGTGCAGCTGTTAATCTGAAAAGACAGCCATTAATCCAGCGCATCAAAATCGATCACCTTGAGTTGCCAACGGCCATCGATAGGAATTTTGCGGTAATAAAGTGGCTTTAGCAAAAAGCTGGCAGCCATCATCGACACGCCAATAATTGCTGTGGTCTGATCCACCAGCGGGTATTCGTTGTGTAGAATGCCATTAAAACCAGTGATGGCCATATAGGCCAATCCGCCCATGAACAACGCCTTCTTCGAAAACCTGTAAACAAATCCGCGAAAGCGATACACTTTTTTTATCTGTTGTAATTGTACGATGATGGAGTAGTCGAGCGTAAGGGTGCTGTCGGTAAGCTGGGTGATGGTACCTTTGAGGCGCGTTTCGTTTACCAGCAGGTCGATGTCGTTGCCGGGCGAATATTTGAAGTTTTTGACCGTGCCGGTTTTCTCAACCACCAGGTATTGCTGTGCCTCCGTGGCGAGCGGAATAAGAAAAAGCAGAATTAGTAAAGTTGTCGAGCGGATTTGCATGCTATCAGATTCAATATTAGTCGATAAAAATAGATATTAATACCAAGCACAAAACTTTTATTGTAAGCATCTGATTAATTTGCTGCTCCCACCCGTTGATCTTCCTTTGATATTTTTATACATTTGACAATAATATAAATTGGTTTTTAAAGATTGTAACTGCCTGATGTTGTTTATTAAACTGAGCCTGATTGCACTGATCGCCTGCACAGCCGTGGCTGCCAAAGGCCAGGTTGCCCGTGTGCCATATTGTAGTTCCGAAATATTAGTGGATGGGCAGTTTTACGACTGGAAGCACTACTACAAAACGGTTTTTGCGGATATTTTAGGTCATTTGCAGTCTGCGCCCGGTAGAAACATCACGGCGTTTTTCGACGATTCGTACGATTACTCCAAGACTTGGATGCCGCTATCGCGCAATGAAGTGGAAGTGTGGATTTCCTGGTAAATGGATTGCCTGTATTTTGCCTTCCGGGTGCTCGACGGGCATTTGTTTTCGGAGATTGACCCTTTGGGCAAAACGCCCC
>JAAYIU010000170.1 GCA_012523265.1 Bacteroidales bacterium
CTGGCAGCAGCAAGGTAATTTTTATTCAAGCCACAATGTTTTTGCAATTGCGTCAACCGCTTTAAAAATGAAAAGGAATTTTTATTTCACACGACGAGCGCTCAGCCAATTTTTATGATCTTCGCCCCGATAAACGCGATCTATTTATGACTTTACCAAAAAAGATATCTACCCACAATTTCTGGTCGTTTCTTTGGCATGCCGGGTTTCTGGCGTTGGCCAAAAATTTTATGGACGTTGATACCATCATTCCTGCCATGCTTGTGGAGGCAGGCGGCGGCGCGCTGCATATCGGCATTATGACGGCCATCATGCTGGGCGGTTCAAGTTTTACACAGCTCTTTTTTGCACCCTACCTCAGCAACAAGACGTTCAAAAAGAAATTTTTACTCGCCGGCATTAATGTCCGGATTATCTCGCTGACCGGATTGGGAGTTTTGCTTTTTTTGTTAAAAGGTGAGCAGGTCGGCTATGTGCTGTGGCTGGTATTTTTGTTTATCACCCTGTTTTCGCTGGCAGGCGCTTTTGCCAATGTGAGCTATTACGATATTCTCGGCAAATCGGTAAATCCGCAAAAGCGAAAAACGTTTTTTTCGTCCAATCAGATCATTTCGGGAGTAATTGTTTTGGGGGCAGCCTTTCTGGTAAAAATGGTGTTGGTCTGGAAAGACTTCCCGGTGAATTATGCGCTGATGTTTTTCATCGGCGGAGCGCTGCTATTGGTTGCCTCCGGCGGGTTTTGGAGCATCAGCGAAACGGTGCCTTCCAGTATGAAAATTTCGGGGGTAAGAAATTTTCTGAACGTTTTGAAGCAGGAACTGAAATCGAACAAGAAGCTGGCTTATTTTCTTGGCTTCATCAACACGCAGGGCATTGCCATTTCGTTTTTGCCGTTCGTGATTTTGTATGCTAAAGAAAATTTCCAGACCCAAAGCAGCGACACCGGGAACTTCCTTTTATTCAAAGTGATCGGGATTGTTTTTGTGAGCCTGTTGGTTTTGCTTGGCGCAAAAAAATTGAAATACAACCTGTTGTTGTACAGCAATGTGTTATTGTCGCTGCTGCTTGGCGTGATGGCCTGGGGAATTTCCGGAATTGATGGAATGAAATACATTTTCGTGGTGGGCGGCGTGGTTTATTCGCTTTACACAATGAGCATGAACGGCTTGCTGCTGGAGATTTCGGGAACAGAAAACCGCGCGCTCTATACCGGCTTTGCGGGAGCCGGCAACATCCTTCCGGCACTCTTTCCGTTGCTGGGCGGCATGCTGATTCAACTCTTCGGATTCGGCGCTTTTTTCGCCCTCTTTATGGTTATCATTGCTTCATCTGTTTTTTTTATTTTTAAAATCGACTGCAAAAAATGAAGATTACCCGAGAAACCAATTAAGACTTTCTATAAATTATCATTCGTCGCCTAACTATTTCTATCCCACCACATCTTAAACTTTGTACTTATTTATTTATTAAAAAACTGATAATGCAAAGGTTAGCGGGCCATTTACTTTCGAAAAAAATGTGTTTTGAATTTTCATCCGCAATAGTTAGGTGTGATGACAAAAAATGTTGTTGTGATGGTCTGAATGAAAAAGTACTAATTTTCGCCCTTCAAATTAACAACCGAAACATGGACGATAACATCTGTACAAATTATGCAAGTTGCCGACTGGTGCAGGCAGCAGATTTCGATTTGAAAGCCGACGAGCGCAACGAATACCTGCGCAATTATTGCCGGGCTGGAAAGGATGTGTGGCTCACCTGCACGCGTTACATCACCAAAAGCCAGCTCAACTTTTGCCCCGACTTTGTGCTGCCCGACACCGATGCCACACCCGACGAGATCATTGCACGGTTTGATGCAGATGAAACACTGTTGTGAGAAAAAAGCTAAAATGATGAATCTTAAATAAATTCCAAATTCCAAATGACAAATAAATTCCAAATTCCAAATTCCAAATGACAAATAAATTCCAAATTCCAAAACTCAAACCTCGGAGCAGTTTGGTCATTGAGATTTAAATATTGAGATTTATTTGGAACTGTTTACACCGGCTACTGACGGTTGCTTTATTGATTTTTGGGATTTATTTGGAACTTGCTTTATTGATTTTTGGATTTTACATTTTAAACATAAATAAAACCACTAAAAACTAACTAATATGCCTGTTTTAGAACTCGACGGACGTCAACTGGAAGTGGATGGCGACGGTTTCCTGGCCAATCCCGAAGTTTGGGATGCCGGGGTAGCGCAATCGATCGCTCAATACGACGGAATAGAAGAACTGACGGATAAACACTGGTCGGTGATCAACATCATCCGCACCAACTACGAAGAAAAAGGGATGGCGCCGATGATACGTACCATCTGCAAAGAAAGCGGCCTGCGGCTGCGCGAAATCTATGAGCTTTTCCCGCTGGGGCCGGCGCGTGGCGCCTGCCGTGTGGCCGGGCTTCCCAAACCTGACGGCTGCGTCTAAAATCCCGTTCAACTATGGATTGGTATCATTGGATGGCAATCGCGGCGCTGCTGTTCTGCCTTACAAGCCTTTCGCTCCATCTGCTGCGGCTGTGGCGGCTGGGCAACCACCACGACTTCTCCACGCCCACCGGAAAACCATCGGCTGCCATGCCGTATGCCTTTGTGGGCGCCATGAGCCCCACACGAAAAGAGAGCGCTTATCTGCATCTTCCTACCTACGTCGGCGGGTTGCTTTATCACATTGCAACATTTCTGGGCATCGCCTTATTTTTTCTTTTCCTTGTCGGAATAGAGATCTTCCAATGGCTCATGTGGCCGCTTGCGCTGATAATGATAATGGGCGCCGTTTCGGGTGCAGCCATTCTCGTCAAGCGAATGGTGAAACCTCAGATGCGGGCACTCTCCAACCCCGACGACTATATTTCTAATCTAATCGTCACATTGTTCCAACTGGCTACCGCTGCCGTATTATTCTGGCCGCAGTTATTTCCGGTGTATTTCGTTCTCACAGCTCTGCTATTGCTCTACATTCCTTTAGGAAAACTGAAACACGCAATTTACTTTTTTGCGGCTCGCTACCAGTTGGGATATTTCTTTGGAAGGCGAAACGTATGGCCTCCCCGCTAACCACAAAAGATGTTGCTCCTATGAAAACATACACCGACGAAAAAAAAGCCGCCGCCCTTGCCGTGCTCACCACCCAGGCCGACGCCAAACTTATTACGCACATGAATAGCTGCGTGCATTGCGGGCTTTGCGCCGATAGTTGCATTTATTACCGCGCAATGCCCGGCGAGAAATATGTGCCCGCCAAAAAAGTGGATTTGGTAGCCTCCATCTATCGCCGATATGCTACCACCACGGGGAAGTTGTTCCCGAAGCTTACCGGCGCCCGCAACCTGGACGATGCCACCATCGACGAGATGATCGACCTGCTCTATGGCGCCTGCACCATGTGTGGCCGCTGCACCATCCATTGTTCCATTGGTGTCGACATCAGCTATGTGGTGCGCAAAGGGCGCGAGATGCTGGCCAACATGGATTTGGTGCCCGCCACCTTACAAAAAACTGTGGACGCGGCGCTCGAAACCGGCAACAACATGGGCATATCCGATCAGGACTATACTGATACCCTGGAGTGGCTCGAAGAAGACCTGCAGATGGAGATGGAGAACGACAATGCCAAAATTCCGCTTAACGCAACAGGCAAAGAGATTCTTTATACGCTCAACCCGCGCGAGCCTAAGTTTTTCCCGCTGTCGATTACGGCGATGGCCAAAGTTTTTGAAGCCGCCGGCGAAAGCTGGACGCTCAGCACGCGGATGTATGATGTTACCAACTACGCCTACTATTCCGGACATCTGGAGCAGGCAGCCATCATCACACAGCGCCTGGTGGATGAGGTGCATCAATTGCAGGCCGGCAAAGTGGTGCTGGCCGAGTGTGGCCACGGATCGCGCGCCTTCAGGTGGGAGGGTCCAAATTATATCCAACAAGCTTTCCCTTTCGAAACCATCACCAGCATAGAGCTGATGCTGCAATACATCCGGGAAGGTCGCATCCGGCTCGACCCATCCAAAAACAAAGAGGTGGTCACACTGCACGATCCCTGCAATCTGGTGCGCAGTGGGGGCGTGGTGCAGCAGCAACGCGAAATCCTAAAAGCATCGGTTTTGCGTTTTGTTGAAATGAATCCGCATGGCATCGACAACCTTTGCTGCGGCGGCGGTGGCGGACAACTCGCCATGAGCGAATATAACGACCGACGCATGAGCATTGCACGCATCAAAGCCGAACAGATAAAAGCTACCGGCGCCACGGTGGTAGTTACACCCTGCCACAATTGCGTGGATCAGCTCACGCAAATCAATGTTACCTTCAAATTGGGTGTTCAAATAAAAACACTGGCCGAGATTGTGGCCGACGCCATTGTTCTCGACAAATAATTCTACTACAATAACTATTTTGATGAAATAAAAAAATGAGCAAACTAATCTATCTCGACAACTCAGCAACTTCGTTTCCCAAGCCAGAAGCGGTATATCAGTTTATGGATCAATTTTACCGCCGGCATGGCGTCAGCCCGGGAC
>JAAYIU010000257.1 GCA_012523265.1 Bacteroidales bacterium
AGTTCGTTTAAATGATGTAATTTTGATGCCATAAGTAGTGGTTTTTGACGAAAAGTGTGTTTTCGTTTGTAACTGATTCAAAAATAACATTTTAAATCATTATACCACTACTTTTTTTATTTTTTATGTCATTGATTTTCAAGCGACTTTTAAGTGGGAAACTTTAATTAAAAAATATTTCTCTACACCCACTTCTGCAGGCAGAAATCCTGACGGTGGGGCATCAGCTCATGCTTGGGGAAGATGCGGAAAGCATAGTTGTAGGTGCCCGCTTTGAAGGCGTGGATGTCGGCAGCATAACGTGCCATGCTCTCTTTTACCTCTATCAGTGGCATCTCTTTGCTGAAAAGTATTTTGCTGACTTTTCCTTCCGATTTTTTGCCAAAGATCACTTCTACTCCCAGATGTTCGGCTTTTATGCCGTTGGTGTAGATGACTACTTCTGTCGAAAAATCGTCGACGATAGTGAGCGCTTGTGTTGTGGAATCGGGCACCATAAGTTTTTCGAGGCGGATGTGCGGCCATTTGCTGGTCATTTCCTGTTTCCAGGCGGCATATTCGCCTGCCAGCTTATAGTTGTCGCGGTTCATGGTTTCGGCGCGGTGGATGAGTTTATCATAGAATTTTGTGTGATAATCTTCGAGCATGCGTTTCATGGTAAAGTTGGGTGCCACCTCCGAGATGGTGTTTTTGATGTACTGAACCCATCGCTCGGGAACCCCCTGCTTGTTTACGTCGTAATACAACGGAACGATCTGCTCCTCAAAGAGGTTGTAGATGATTTCGGCGTCGAGTTCGTCCTGGAAATGTTGGTTGGCATAGGTGCGGGCTTCGGAGACGGCAAAGCCGGCATTTTCCTGATATCCTTCGGCCCACCAGCCGTCGAGTACAGATAAGTTGACCACGCCGTTCATGATGGCTTTTTCGCCACTCGTTCCGGAGGCTTCCAGTGGCCGCGTAGGTGTGTTGAGCCAGATGTCGACGCCCGGGATAAGTTTTTGCGCAAGCTCGATATCGTAATTTCCTAAAAAAACAACCTTTCCGATAAAATCGGGTGTTTTGCTAATCTCGATGATTTTCTTGATAAGCTCCTGTCCCATGGTATCGCGCGGGTGGGCTTTGCCGGCGTAGATAAACAGCAGCGGGCGCCCGGTAGCGTTGACAAGCCGGGCCAGACGCTCCAGATTGGAAAACAACAGCTTGGCGCGCTTGTAAGTGGCAAAGCGGCGCGCAAATCCTATTGTCAGCGCATCGCCTTTAATGGCTTCTATGGTGTCGATCACCAGCTTGGGATTTTCCTGACGCTTGGTCATCTCGTCGCCCAGACGAGTGCTGATGTAATCGATCATCTCTTTTTTGAGCTGCTTGCGTGTTTTCCATATCTCAGCATCATCTACCTGTTGTATGCGTTTCCACATGTCGAAGTTGAGCTGATTGGATTTGTAGTCTTCGCCAAACACTTTTTTATACATCATTTTCCATGGCTTGGTGGCCCAGGTGGGCAAATGCACACCGTTGGTAACGTACCCGATGTGGCTTTCTTCGGGATAATATCCTTCGTAGAGCGGTGCAAACATATTTTGCGATACGCGACCGTGGATGCGGCTCACACCGTTTATTTCCTGCGACATGCGCGCCGCCAGCACGCTCATCGAAAACTCCTCGTGCGGGTTGTTGGGATGAAACTTGCCCAGATTCATCATGTCGTTCCACGAAATGTTGAGCCTGCCGGGGTAGTGCGGGAAATAGGTGCGCAGCAAGTCTTCGCTGAAATAATCGTGACCTGCCGGCACGGGGGTGTGGGTGGTAAATAGCGTAGAAGAACGCACTACTTCCAGGGCTTCGTTGAAGTCGAGCTTTTCGGCCTGGATAAGATAACGCAGCCTCTCAAGTCCGATAAATGCAGAGTGCCCCTCATTGCTGTGGAATATGTCGGGTTCCAGACCCATGGCTTTCAGTACACGTATGCCACCTACGCCAAGCAGAATTTCCTGCTTGAGACGGTTTTCCAGATCGCCGCCGTAGAGCTTATGCGTAACCGTACGGTCGAAATCAGTGTTCTTTTCAAAGTCGGTATCGAGCAAAAACAACGGGATACGGCCTACGTCGCAACGCCATACGCGTGCAAGAATCAGACGCCCCGGCAGCCCTATTTTTATCTCCAGTTGGTTGCCGTCCTCATCCAAAACTTTCTGTACGGGCAACTGCGAAAATTTCTGTGTCTGGTATTCCGCCACCTGATCGCCAAACAGGGAGATGCTTTGCTGGAAATATCCGAAACGGTACAGCAGTCCTACTGCCACCAGGTTTTCGTTAGAGTCGCTGCACTCTTTCAGGTAGTCGCCAGCCAAAATTCCCAAACCGCCTGAATAGAGTTTCAGCGATTGGTGCAAGCCATACTCCATGCTGAAATAGGCGATTTGTTTGGCAGGTTTATTTTTGGATTCAGCCAGATATTTTTTAAACTTATCGTAAGTTTCGTGGTAACGCTGGAGAAAGTCCTGATCTTTTTCTAACTTCTCCCACTCATAGATGTTCAGCGAGTCGAGCTGGACAATGGGGTTGTGGTCAAATTCTTTCCACAACACCGGGTTGATAGATTCGAAGAGCTCGGCAGCTTTATAATTCCACGACCACCAGAGGTTACGCGAAAGTTCCTGCAGGCCTTTGAGTTTTTCGGGAATGCTGGGTTCTATGGTTACCCGCTTCCATATCGGCAGGTCTTTGCTTGGCGTCTCGGTGAGTTTTTTCTTTTTGCCCTTCATCAGGCTTGTGGGGAACGTCTCCACGCGCCCGGCAACTTTTTCGAGTGCTATCGAATAAGCCTGGCGGTAGAAGTCGATGAAGTTTTCCCATTGCGCGGCAGTGGCTATTTGGGCAGCATTTTCGCGTGCTTCAAGCATTTGTTTTTTGCTCATGCCGGCATAGTGCAAGAGCGCTTTTCTGATTTGCTCCACCATGTCGGCGTCGTTGTCGTCGGTACGGTTGGCCACCACTATGCCGGGGTGGTTGTCGTCGAAGGTGGTTTTCACCCATTGACCAAAACCTGCCTGCTCGGTGGTAAGTGTCGGCACACGGAAAGCCACGCTCTCCAGCGGCGTGTAGCCCCAGGGTTCGTAGTACGACGGGAATACCGTAAAGTCGCTGCCGGTAAGAAGTGTGTAATAATTCAAATCGAAAATACCATCCTGCCCGTTGAGGTAGGCAGGTACGAAGATGATGCGCACCTTGTCGCCAGGATGATTTTTAAGTCCTGTTTTTTTGATCTCTTTCAGAATGGCGTCGTGTTCTATTTCGTAAAGGCCATGGGTGAGATATTCGCCCGAGGTGGGATGATCAAAATCCGGACTTGCAAGGCGCTTTTGTAGTTCAGGACGCGGGCCGCTTTGATTTGCCGGAATTTTTATAAAAGCCAGGATTTCCTTGTCGGGATGTTGCCGGGCCAGTTGTCCGATGGCTTCAATGAAAAGATTGATGCCTTTGTTGCGAAATTCGTAGCGACCGCTGGTGAGGGTGATGAATGTGTCGCGGGGTATTTTTTTATTAAAAAGGGCATCGGCAACCTGGAAAAGCTTTGCACGTGCTTTTTCGCGCTTCTCCGAGGCATCTTTTTCGTCGAGAATCATCGACTTAGAAAAGCCGTTGGGCGTAACCACATCCACAGCTTTTTTGAGCAGTTTCTCTGCTTCGCGGGCGGTGGTATTGCTCACCACTGTGAAGGCGTCAGCATTTTGTGCGGTTTTCTGCTCGAGCGAAAAACGCGAAATCATTCCAAAACTGCGGGCCATGGCCTCGCCGTTGTACTGTTCCATTTTACCATACAAAGCCAGGCCGTTTCCGGAGATGGCGCGCCCGATGGTGGTGGCGTGGGTGGTGAAAATGGTGGCAACCTGAGGAACAAACTCGTTGAGATAAAGCACTCCCGTTCCCGTCATCCATTCATGAAAATGTGCTACTACCTGGTCGCTGAACGAAAGATTGTATTTGTAAAAATTCTCGATAACTTTTCCCACAGCATAACCAAACATGGCCGGCTCTATGTAGTCCCAGCCGCCGCTGATGGAGTCGACTTTGTATTTTTCCCACAAACTGAAAAAGATGGTGTCTTTTTCGGGGAAGAGGCCTGTAAAGTCAACCAGCAGAGCGATAGGACGGGAGGGGATATTCCAGCGGCCCACCCTGAAATGCAGACCCTCTTCGGCGGCAGCCTCACGCCACTCGGCCAGCAGTTGGCGGTCTTCGATAAAATCGGGGTTGGCACGTGTTTCTTTCCACACGTCGGGACCAATGGTGATGTAATGGTCGCCATATTCCTTCTGTAGCAGCGGCGCTTTGGTCGACAGCACCGTGTAGATGCCGCCGATCATGTTGCAGATTTCCCAGCTCGTTTCAAAAATATAGTTAGGTTTTTTTAATTCTTTAGTTTGCATAGTTGAATTTTAGTTTAATGAAGCCATCTTTAAAAGCATGCAAAAGTAGGGTTTTTGGTTGAACCCGATTTTTGCCGCTCTATTAAAAAGATAGCGGTGATAATTGTTTTGATAATTCAATTTTTTAACAGATCGCCTGCACAGCCTCTTTATCTCCGCCGTCGCTACACCGGGTCGGCGGCGATAAATTTGGACATGTTGCGCGAGAGTTCGATGCGATTGAATAGGGAATCGACGATGCGGCGGTAAAGATCATCTTTGAGCAGCTTGTCTTCCACGCCGGCGTCGATGTTGGGGTTGTCGTTTACTTCGATCAGATACACTTCGCCGTTCACCTCTTTCAGATCCACGCCATAGAGTCCGTCGCCGATGAGCGCTGATGCCTTCAACGCCGTCTTGATGATTTTGGGCGGGATGAGATGCAGCGGCACCGTCTCGAAGTTGCCCTCCTGGTCGGCGGCTTTGCCTTTCCAGTTGTAAATTTGCCAGTGTCCTTTGGCCATAAAATATTTGCACCCAAACAATACCTGGTGATCCAGGATGCCGATGCGCCAGTCGTATTCGCTGGGCATAAACGACTGTGCAACGATCAGCTCTGAATTTTTAAATAGCTCCTTCAGGCGCTCGTTCATCTCGTCATGGTTTTCTACTTTTGTTACACCCAGCGAAAAAGAGCCGTCGGGCTGCTTGAGCACCATGGGGAAGTTAAGCCCGGCCATCTCATGGCTCCTGATGCCCCACTTGCTGATCACTTTGGAGTAGGGCATCTTTATTTTGTTGAGTGCCATGCGCTCGTAGAGATAGATTTTGTTAGAACACCTGAGGATCGACCACGGATCGTCGATCACCACCAGCCCTTCGCTGTAGGCCATGCGCGAAAAGCTGTAGGTGTAGTTGTTTACGTTGGTGGTTTCGCGGATAAAAAGAGCGTCGAACTCGCTCAGCCGGTTCAAATCTTCGCGCGTGATAAACTCGGTGTAGAACCCGCGTTTGTCAGCCACAGCTTTAAACTTCTCGAGTGCCCGCGCGTCAGAAGGCGGGTTTTTCTCCTCGGGGTTCACCAGGATGGCCAGGTCGTATTTGTAGTTTTTCAATCTGGGAATCGCAAAGCGCTTTCGCGCAAAAAACTCATGCATAAACGCATAAAGCTGTTCTTTGTCGGCGTCGTCGAGTTTGTTGATGCCTATGGGCGTTACCTTCTGGATGTACCATTTGTCGCTTTTGGTAAAGCTGATCTGCAGGATGGGCGTCTCGAAGAGTTTGTAGAGCCGGCTGGCCAGCAGCTTGTATTTTTCGTTGATGGTGTGGCCAAAGTACATCACAATCGACAGCCGCGTTTGCTCCAGCCCGTTGAGCGACTTTTGTATCAGATCGTCTACTTCCGTAGAAATGCTCTTGATGATGGAGATGTTGCGGTAGTCGCCGATGGTGGCCACGCTGGGGATTACGCGGTGGTCGCGTGCCGAAGCCAGCAGCGACACATAATATCCCATGCTTTGGTAGCGGTAGGAGTTGCAAAGGTTGAACACGCGGGCATTCTTCAGCTCCTGGTATTTCTGGTCGGAGATGTATTTTTTGGCCGAGACCACCTTCACGTTTTCGATGTCGGGACAGAAGTTGCGCACGCTGTCAACCACCACAATATTTTCACGCGTAGTTTTTTCTTTCACCACCTGCAACTGATAGTTCATCTTCACGGCGTGTTTGCCTTTTTCGTAGTAATCGGGCTGATGCTCTATAATTTTAAAACCAAAGCTTTCGTACCAGGCTATCAGCGGCTCATCGCCGGCGTAGGCTTCCAGCGACACTTTCTCGTAACCTTTTCCACGTGCCAGGTCGAGGCAGTAGGTAATCATCATCTTGCCCAGGTTCATGCCGCGGTATTCGGGCAGTACAGCAATGGAATAAAGGCGCAGGGTGTGCTTGTGCAGATGCAGCACCAGCGACCCCACGTCGGTCCACTGATTTTTGATTTTGATGCGACAGATCAGCACATCCTGAAAAAGGCTGGTGATGCCCAGGCGGAGCATCCGTCGCGAAGTCTGTTGAAATTTAGGGAAACATGCCTGCTCTGTTTTTTCCAAAAAAGCCAAATCGTCGATGTCGGCACGTTTGAATTTTCTATCCATTTCTTAAAAATAATTGCGAAGACCCTCCTCGATGTATTCGTGCCGCCATATCTCAAACAGATGCTGCTGCTCCGGCGGTTGCGCCGGGCGTTGTTTCATCAGAGCTGCTACCTCTGCCTGAGCTTCTGTTTCTATGGCAAGACTTGCCGATTCTGTCCTCATCAATGAATAAATTTTATGGTTTAATGCGGTTGTTTTCAAAGAGCTTTTCGCCAAACGATCCTCGTCGGTCAGCAAAATGTTCTGATAACTCACTCCTTGCTCATCATATTTTCTTATGTACCCATTTTCTGTAATCACTTCACCGGCTTCTGCACAACGCCCGGCCACCATGCGCCGGTAGCCGGCCTTTTGAAATCTGTTTTTATAATCAAAAGCACAATAGTTGATGCCAATGTTCAAATCCAGGCTGTGTGCAAAATCCAGTATTTCCAGTGCTGCCATTTCCGACTCCAGCACAACCGGGCGTTCGGCAGCCACAAAAGTATAATTTCTTTTGGCCAACTGCTTTACATTATGTTGCGTCAATCGCATCTGATGCAGGTTCAGGTTGTTAACGCCCAAGTCAATCATCTGCGGAAGCAAGGCTTTCAGCGTGTTAATATCTTCTGGCACTGCCGGTATTTCGATGGTGAGGTGGGGAATAATTCCGGCAGCCAGTTTCATGTTGTCCAATTTGTTGGCTGTAGCGCCAATATCAAAACGCACCTCATCGATACCTTCGGCTGCCAGCCGCCGGTAGATGTCAGGGTTTCCGGCGATGCCATTGGTGTAAAGCCAGGTGTAAACGGAGGCATCGCATTGTTTCCGCAAACTTTTCAGGTAAGCCAGGGTGCGCTCAAAGTAAAGCAGCGGCTCGCCTCCGCTAAAGCTCACCCCGCCAAAGTTCATCCAACGCACATATTCGGCGTAAGCCTCCGGCGTGTCGAAGGTAAGCATCTGCGACGATGGCACCGCGTCGGCCACCTGCGCCGACGGACAATAAAAACAAGCACCGTTGCACTTGTTGGTGATAAACAGGCAGCTCCAGCGTCCCAGTCCGCATTGCATACATCCTTTGGAAATGTGCTTGTGGAAGGGTTTGGTATGGTGAAACAACCATTGGTGGCGCTCATCCTGCAAAAGATGCTGGCGGCGGTCGGCCAATGCGGCATTTTCCCAGGCATTGAGCCACCGCAGCTGCGGCCAGGAGGCAAAGGCTTTTTTGTGTGTTGATAACAATTCATTAAAATAAGAATACAACGCTTCCATGGAATAAGTTGGGGGTTTTTAATTTTTAAAAAAGAAAAAAGGAAAAAATAATGCGCCAAAAAGGAAGAGTGCAATCTTAAAGATCGGAAAATATGTACAAAAACATCAGCAGCTTGTGCAGGTTTGAGCGGCTTTTTGCGGGTTGATGTTTTACAGACTTCCGGTTCATGGTGGTGGCAAAAGTAGATAATATCGATGGATTTGATTTCCGTTTTTATGAAAAATGAGAGGAACAGTGAGGATGGTAAATTATACTTGCTCTAAATTATTAAAAATCAAAGGCTGCCTCCTCAGATACCAAAGAAGTTCCTAATTTTGCACCCAAATAAAAACGAAGACAAATTTTATTTTTAATAATTGATAAACGAAAATTAAATCTGCTATGGGAAAACGAAAAATTGTAACGATGCCTGGCGACGGCATAGGCAAAGTAGTATTGGAAGAAGCCATCCGCGTGCTGGATGCTGCCGGCTTTGAAGCCGAGTACATACACGCCGACATCGGTTGGGAATATTGGTGTAACGAAGGCAACCCGCTGCCCGAGCGTACCCTCCAACTGCTGGAAGAACACAAAATCGGGCTTTTTGGCGCCATCACCTCCAAGCCCAAAGATGCCGCCTTCGACGAACTGAAACCTGAACTCAAAGAGAAAGGCCTGGTGTATGCCAGCCCCATCGTAGGGCTGCGCCAGCACTTTGGCCTCGACATCTGCATGCGCCCCTGCCACACCTACAAAGGCAACCCGCTCAACTTTATCCGCCGCGGCACAGGCGACACCATCGAAGAACCGGAAGTGGATGTGGTGATCTTCCGTCAAAACACCGAAGGCCTCTACGGCGGCGTGGAATGGAGCGACCCGCCACAGCAGGTTTACGATGCTTTGCTTACACATCCCAAGTTTAAGAAAAACTTCGGCATGCATCCCAAAGCCGAGATTTCCATCTCTACGCGTATCTTCACACGGAAATATACCGAACGTATCCTGCGCGCCGCCTTCGAACATGCCAAAAACTACGGCTACAAATCCGTGACAGTATGCGAAAAACCCAACGTCATCCGCGAAACCTCCGGCATGATGTACAAATTGGCCAAAGAGATACAAAAAGCCGATTATCCCGGCATTGAGCTTTGGAACACCAACATCGACGCGCAAATGATGTGGCTCACCAAGAATCCCGAAAATTACGGTGTGATCGTGGCAGGCAATATGTTTGGCGACATCGCTTCCGATGGTTTTGCCGGCCTCATCGGCGGACTGGGTTTTGCCTGCTCGGCACAGTTCAACCCCGACACCGGCGTAGGTGTGTTTGAACCTACCCACGGCTCGGCGCCCAAATATGCCGACTATCCCGTATCCATCGTCAACCCCATCGCTATGATCGAATCGGCGTGCATGATGCTCGACTTTATCGACGAGAAGAAAATGGCCGAGCGTATCCGCAAAGCTGTAGCCGACGTTATTGCTGAAGGACGCGTGCGTACCTACGACATGATGAAGATGACCGGCCGTGCCGACGTCGTCGAAAAAGGCGCCGCCTCCACACACCAGATGGCCGACGCTATTATTGCAAAACTTTAAAACTTATTTAATTATGAAAAAAGAAATATTGGATCTGTGGCCCGAGCTGGAATGGATTAAAGACGAAACGCTGCGCGAACAAACCGCCCGCACCTGGGAGCTGGCGCTCGAAAAAAGTGTGCTCACCGCCGACGACCTGCGCCGCATCCCTTTCACGCTGCTCTGCGGCCCCGACCTCAAGGTAACCTTTATGGAGCACAAGCGCTCGGTGGTGCACATTGCCCGCGATGCCGGCAACACCATCAACGGCATGTACAACGGCGAACTTACCGTGGATATGGATGTGCTCCTCTCCGGCGCCATCCTGGCCGACGTGGGCAAGCTGCTCGAATATGAGCTCGACGCCAACGGAACGGCAGTGCAGGGAAGCTATGGCAAATATTTGCGTCATCCCTTTTCGGGCGTCTCGCTGGCCGAGGCCTGTGGTTGCCCGCCTGCGGTGTGTCATATCATCGCCACCCATGCCGGCGAAGGCAACCTGGTAAAACGCACCACCGAAGCCTACGTGGTTCACCACGCCGACTTTATGACCTTCCTGCCCTTTAAAGAAAGATTGAAAGTTTAGGGTTTTAATTTTTGGAATAAGTTTGAAAAAAGGCTGCTGCATCGATTTGCAACAGCCTTTTTTAATCCCATAATAAAAATCAGGGAGTTAATGCAGTGAGAATATAATTTTCACTCCCGCACAAACTTCACCTTGCCGCGGATGCCTCCGTTGCTATAGATTACAGCCATGTACATACCGGTGCTCCAGCCCGAAACGTCGAGGCGGGTTTGCTGCTGCCCTTTGTAAATCTTTTGGCTGTGACACTGCCGCCCGTAGCTGTCGTAGCAGCGCAGCTCCATTAGGGTGTGGTACCCGGTGTTTTCAAATTCCAACGTAATAGCGTCCTCCTTTACCGGATTGGGAAAAGCAGTGATGGGTATTTGGCTGATGCGCTCGTTGTATTGCTGTGGCGTGGGTATTTCGTCCATGCCAACAAACAACCCACAATCGCTGAGGGAGATAAACCCAGTCTGTGGAAGCCCTGGCGTAGTACACAAGCTATCGTAAGTGTAGGTGCCGGGGTCGAGGGTGTCGTATTCGAGATTAGAGTTTAACTTTGCCAGAAAAATGTCTTTTGCACTTAACAAACTTGCTGAACTAGTTAGGATTTTGTTTTCATTAAACACTTTCATATCGTAAGGTGAATCGTTTTGTGCATGAATAACATAATTCAAAATATCATAGTTACTATTCATGTAGTTAGAATCGAATACAGCTTCCATCATATCGTAATGTGTTGGAGTTGAAATAGAAAACCCACCTCCTAAAATTATATTTGGGCTTTTCATTTCTAGTCTTGTAAATATCCCCTCACCGATTAATGGATTGATAGTACCCATGTCGATTGTATTGTGTCCTCGTATTTTACCATTAACATCATACTTCATCAAAAATGGATTAATCTCATTATTCCAATTTGATCCAACAGCGATAAATGTTTCATCAGAATCTTGTATCGACATCAGTGCTTTACCATAAAATGTATCAGATGTACCGAATGGTAAAACCCACTTTTCATGGCCTACACTATCCACTAAAACAAATAAGGATCTTAGACCCATTGGTCCACCCGGATTCCAGGCATCTTCCCAGTATGCGTTTCCCGTTAAAAGATATTCATTGGTTGCGGTTATAAGAATTTTGTTGCCTTCTGGATTAAGACTTCCGGGGTGTTCGTAGGCGCTGGCATAAGGATTACGCCACAACACTTCACCCGAAGCATTAAGTTTAAACAGGTGCATGGTATTGATGGGATGATAGCCATATTCGTTTACCAGAACTACGATGTCGCCTGATGGCAATTCTTTTACATCATTCGCCCAAGGGTAACTGGCTTCATGGCTTTCTGCAAAATTTACACACCATTCCTTTTCGCCACAGGCGTTAAGTTTGATTACATAGGGATTCGTCTTTTCACCTTCTGTTCGTTGATTATTTCCACAAATCAAAACTCCACCATCATTTGTAGGATCAAGGGCAGAGGATTTATTAAAGTAGCTGGTAAAAACCTTTTCCCACAAAACCTCTCCATTGACATCGGTTTTGATGAGCCAGGTTTTTTGAACAACGGAAGAATATTGATATCCCAATATAAAATATCCATTATCGTAAGCCTCTGCTATATCGTAGCTATAGTCGTAGCGGCCGGGTTCGCCGTAGTATTTAGGCCACGTTTGAGCTCGCAATTGGAGTGTTCCGGCAACAATCAGCAGCAGCAAAGTATATCGTATTGCTTGTATATTTTTCATCATTTGTAAGTTTTTAGAAATCCGGATAACTCCTTATTAACGGAGCTATCCGGATAAGTTAAATTATCTGTAAATGCTTACTTTTTTTGTTGCAACCTGCTGTTTGTCAACAAAAGCAGATACCACATAAACTCCTGGTTTTAACCCACTGGTGGCGATCACCTGTTGTCCGACGGAACCGTTAAGCGGAAACCCGCTTACAATCCTGCCGTCCAATCCCGCAATTTGCACGGTGCCTGAAGCGTCCGGATGCTCCAGCATCCATTTGATGATGAGGTAATCGGCCGCCGGATTGGGATATACCTCCAGTTGCTCCCTGGCTTCGGCTGGTGCGCCGCCGTAAGGATACTGATGAACAGCAGCCGACTTGGTGGCGTCAGGAAACAAAACCGGCTCGTCGTAGTCGATCAACTCCATTGCCAGCAACAGGTTGCGTGCAAAGGTATTGGCCGGGCCGGCGCCATTTAGGGTTGCATTCATCAACCAATCCACCTCTGCACTGTCAGGTTCCGGTTGTTGCATGGTCAGCAGCAGGTTCATGTAATCTGTGAGTAAGGCATGCTCTGCCAACTGTTGTGCATCCAAAGTATATTGCATCGGGATGGCCGCAAGTGCATTCGATGCCGCCAGGCTGTCGGTTTGCTGCAGGTAGCAAAAAGCCAGATGCTCTTGTGCAGCCATATTTTTCTCGTTTTGCAGCAACACCATCAGGCTGTCGGTAGCGGATGGGCTGATGGTATCGGTGGCATAGATTTGTTTCAGCATTCTTGCAGCAAGGGCTGCGCGCTGGTTGTAGAAAGCTTCTGCGGCCATCAGATCGCCATAAACGGATATCAGGCTGCGTCCCTGTAAGATTTGCCCCAGCATATATTCAGGCACCGGGTTGGTGCGCTGCTGCAGCTTTTCGAGCAGTGCATCGCTTTTGGCAGCCTCCGGGTTGGCCACCATCACATCGCGGATCATAGCATCGGGCAGCACCTCCTCTTTGGCAATGGCCGCGGCCATTACCGTGTCGCTTACGTAAGGCGATGTGTTTAACAGTTCGCTGTATATCTCGTACGATTGCTGCGGCAGGCTCATGTCCACCTCCCACTGCAGGTTTTCGGTATTGCCGGCATCTTCGAGCGCCTGCAGCAACTGACTGACAGAATCGGACTGCTGCTTTGAGTCAGCAAGGAGGTTCCGTAAATCTTGCTCTATAGCACCACCGCCGCCTGGCAGGTTGAGGTAAGATACACAACTGGTCGTATCCCATAGAGCATTGTAGTTAGGGTGAGCAGTGACCTTTAAGGAATCATAATACAGTGGCTTGAGATGATATAGTTCATTTACATGATAAAAATAGGTAAAATGGAGTCCCAGGTTATTAATATCGGTAAAGGTACCCTGGGGGCCTGTCCAGCTAAAGCGGTTGCCGGCAGGGGCATCGGGCTGTGGAGCCGACGAACCCTGGTAGCGGGCTATGCCAAAGTTGACGCTTCCTTCGGCATCCGCCACCACAATGTCGTATTGCCCTAAGCTAAACTCGTTGCATTTGCACACCAACCCTTCGCCGGTACGCAGGCTCCGGTTGTGCCCCTGTGCCAATATGCCGTAGTTTACTTCCTCAAAGGTGTTGCGGTAAATCTCGTTGGGGTCGTTGCCCGAGTTGTTTACCACAATGCCGGCATGGTTGTTTACCTCCAGACCCGCAGTAAAGTAATTGTCTTCCACATGATAATCGGTACAGCCATCCAGATAAAGTCCGTAATCGCCTTTAATTTCAAATGTATTGCTTGTCACTTCGGCCAGGCTCATGCCGCTGAGGTAGATACCCCTTTTGTTGAGGATAAAGCTGGTGTTGTCTATTGCAACATGGGTAAGCGGTGTAGTGGCGAGGGCATAAATGCCATATTCAAGGTTTTTGAAAGTGCTGGCTTTCCAGTCGATGCAGTCGTCGCCATACAAAGCATTGCAGTAGCGGTTTACAGAGTATTGGGCATCGTAAGAGCGGATACCTGAACCTCTACCAGTAGTATTCGAGTTATTAACAAAATCGCACCCGGCAAAACGCACATTCTTTACATTATCAAGCAGCGCCATGCGAAACGTTTCGTCGGGTGTAAGGAGGTCGTCGTTCAAAAAGGTGCATTTCAAAAACCGGCTGGTATTGTGCTGTGTATAAGGAACAAAACTAACGCCTGTAATATTATTTTCAAACCGCGCATCGGTAGCTACGATGATGCCGCCTCCTTTGCGGTCTTCGGGCGGCGTGCTCCCGCCGTCGGGTGGTGCCATAATGCTGTGTCCTGCAAGTGCTCCCGTAAGTGCATAGGATATGGTGGCGCCATTTTTCATCACCAGCACACCTTGGTTAGACGATGGCAACTGGCCAAGCTCCTCGTTGCCCCACACCTCTAAGCCTTGCCAGCGGTCGCCGCAGCGCCGCGTTAGCAAACAGCTGTCGAGCACCAGCCGTGCGCCGGGTTTTACCACCACCTTGGCCGAAGGCGGGAAATACACTTCGCCACCGGCAGCTATCGTAAGGGTAGCACCCGGTTCTACTACTATACCACATTGCAGGGGAATGTTGGTGTTCCAGATGGTATCGGTAGAAATGACAATGGGCGATGAATTGGTAATACATGGCAGATTAAGTTCCCAAACTCCGCGGCCAAAGGTGGCAACACGAATAGTATGGCTGATATAATTAATTTCAATTCCGGCTGGGCGGACATGTGGTAATCCGGTGCCAATAAGTTGCCATGCATTTTCCGGATTTTCCATCAAAAGATCGTCTGTATAAAAAATACCATATTCAGTCGCCAGATAGATACCCCCATTGCTTCGCTTATCAACGGCGATGCAATTCTTACTTATAGAAGTTGTTGGCAGGTTGTAGGTGATATCCTCAACAATCGGCTTAAGATTCGTGTAGTCGATTTTAAAGATCATAGAATCAGTAGGTGAAAGTATTGCCTGAGTGGTGTAAGAAAGAATAATTTTATCAGCATCATCAGGATTAAAAGCGATGCTTCCTATGTATCTTTTATTGGTAGGAGTTGGCAACTCATGCCAAAGAACTTGTTCTGGATTAAATTCGTTGGCATTTTTAGTACGCATCAGCCTATGTGTGGTGTAGGTTTCCGTTGGTGACAAATTATGGGTAACTATCATATTTGCCAGCAGAATATCACTATCAGTGTGTGGGGTGTACATATCGAAAGTGATTATCTGTTTGGGATTGATAAACATACTCTGGAAATTTGATATTGTTCCATCTAATGACGAATCATCCCAGCATTTGCGTTTAACATTCTCAAAAGGTATGGGATCGTAATTGTTCATAAAAAAAACATCAGGATTTTTTTTATTGAGCACTCCAACTCCCAAAAAATGCGTGCTGTTATTAATGTGTGCATATGTTTGAAATGCGTCCGTGGTATACCACCAATCACCCCATAGTCCGGATATAAACATATGATCAGCATCAGTATTATCAATCACTGGTTTCATTCCGTCACACACTAATAGTTGTTTCCAGTCGGTTTTCCAGCCTGGTTGATAAGGTGTTGTTGTTATTTGATTTCCATCATGGTACAGACCAGCTAATACCGGTTGAGATTCGGAATAGGCAGTAGCAAATCCTTCAATCTGCCCCACCCCTAATCCATTGTATTTATGGCTAAATTTTGTACCATACGCGATTAATTTCTCAACACCTCCATGCGTGCATGCCCATACTTCTCCGTCCAGATACGGATGATAAACTAAATCCTCGACATCTGCATGAACCATAGAACATACTTTTTTACCTCCATTGAAAATGTTGTATTTATTAGCATGCTGCCCATAAGAGACAAAAATTGTGTCACCTGATCCGGTTTGTTCTACACCAAATCCATGTCCGTCTCCGTACCCATGGCCATCGTTAAATGTTACAATATGTTGCCACGAAAATGTACTATCCATGTTTACATAATACAATGAGTGATACGAAGTATCTCTTGTAAAACAAAACAAATACCCAGGACGAGCTTTGGATACTTCAATAGTAAAGTGTTGCTTCCTTAGCCATTCATCATTAAGGTATTCAGGTTGCGACGGGGGGGCTTCCCATGTTAGAATGTCGCCATTGTTTTCGGAAATCATTATCTTCCATTGTTTGGCCACCTTATCATAAATTGCAGCATACATAACCGAATCAATATCCGGCCTGAATTCAAGGTCATAAATAAAGCCATCCAATACTTTCGTCCATGTTGGCTCGCTGATATTACATGCGTCAGTTTTCCATAAACCTGCTGATGTTGAAGCATACATTATAGTAGGATCCGCTGGGTGAAGAGCAATTTGATAGATTTTAGTCCATTTGCCAAAATCATTATAATCAGCAATTGTGTGCCAGGTTTTTCCTTCATCATGAGTTCTTTGTATTCCGCCCAATTTTCCAATAAACATCGCTTCGGTACTGGCAGAATTTCCTGAACTTGCAGCATACCAGATGAGATGATTTTTAGGATGGAATATAGCCCAACTGCAACCTGATTGAGGCCACTCATCGGTTCCGGTAGGCTGCCAGGTGCTA
>JAAYIU010000055.1 GCA_012523265.1 Bacteroidales bacterium
CGGCAACACTACTCCCAGGCGCGGCCTCTATCCCGATAATGCCACTTCGTCGAGTGCGGCAATGTACACCTCCCACACCGTCGATTGGCGAAAAATGAGCTACATCGCCGGCGTACGTTTTAATGACTCAAGCGCCAAAGCCACAGATGCTACTTTTGGCGATCTCGACGTAAGTCCGTCAGCACTGGTTGGGAATGCCTCGGTGGTTTTTCATGCCGGTAAGCATTACAACCTGATTGCCTCGGTTTATTCGGCATTTCGCGCGCCAAATATCAGCGACCTCACCGGCTTTGGCAGTTTTAATTATGGTATAAAAGTTCCCAACGGAGATCTAAAACCAGAAAAGTCGCTCAACCTGGAGGCAGGCACCAAGATGCGTTACGAAAACCTGTCGGGATCCTTATTTTTATACCAAAACAATCTTACCGACCTGATAAGCACTGTTCCCGGCACCTGGCTGGGTAGCGACAGCCTTGACGGGGAGCGTGTTTACACTTCCAAAAATTTTGAAGAAGCGGTGATACGCGGCATCGAGGCGCAGTTGCAATATGCTTTCACAGCAAATTGGTCGGTGGATGGAAACATTACTTACACCTTTGGCGAAAACAAAACGGCGGCAGTGCCCATGCAGCGCATCCCGCCGCTCTTTGGCCTGTTGGCTGTAAATTACCGGCACAACAGCGGACTATGGGTACGCCTGGAATGGCAGTCAGCGGCCAAACAAGACCGGCTTGCACCGGGCGACATCGCCGACAGCCGCATCCCTTCAGGAGGAACGCCCGGCTGGAACCTCTTCAACCTGCGGGCGGGCTACCAGTGGCAGTGGCTGCACCTCACCGCCGGCCTCACAAACCTGCTCAACGAAGACTACCGCATCCACGGCTCCGGCGTAAACGGCTATGGACGCAGCGCATGGCTTGCCATGAAAGTGGTTTTTTAAATCCGTTGCTGATCCGCAGCCCAGGCCTTTAGGACCCGTAGCCCAGGCCTTCAGGCTCCATAGCCCAGGCCTTCAGGCTCCATAGCCCAGGCCTTCAGGCCTGGGATTTTAGAAATTAAATTTTAAAAACGTTGCAAAAAACAATGATTATGACACACACGTACTCGAAAATCTGGGCGCATTACGTCTGGTCAACCAAAAACAGAGAACCCCTCATCAGCAACACATTAATTGCCCAGCTAATAGCACATTTTAAAGAAAAATATGGTAAAGGTGGAAATATTTATGTGGACACTGCAAATGGTGTTTCCGATCATTTTCATTTGCTGGTAGGGCAAATGCCGGTGATGAGCGCCTCGGAGGTGGCTAACCAAATCAAAGAAGAATCTTCTCATTGGATCAACGGTCGAGACTTTATTCCGCAAAAGTTTGTGTGGCAGAATGGTTTTAGCGTCTTTTCGGTTTCGCATAGCCAGGTGCAAGCTGTGAGGAATTATATTTTTACACAACAGGAGCATCACCGTCACGAAACATATGCTGACGAGATAGCGAGATTTTTAAAAGCCCACGACATTTATTTTAAATAAAATAATATTTAGAAATTAAGAAGGGCGTAAACGCCCTGAGGGAGGGAGTGAGCGCGCATTTTTAGAATAATGAATGGCCGGGCTACGGAATAATGAATTAAGCGGCACTTAATATGAATGATCCGCAGCTTAATATGAATGATCCGTAGCCCAGGCCTTCAGGCCTGGGCTTTAAAAAATTTAATCAATACGTTTTATCCTTTCTTACAGCCGCAAAATACCGATGGCAATAATTAGTTTTACTTTTGTAAAAAATATTAAACTATTATGCAAATTGTATTTTTAAGAAGACCAAAGCCCAAATCCTTTGAATACAAGCCATTGTATTACAACGAAGAAAAAGAGCGGCAGGAGAAGCGGCGCCAGGAGCTTGAAAAAGCTGGCACCGGCGACACCAGTTTTATGCGCGGCGAGATAGACCGGCGCTGGCGCAAAGTGGATCGGCAAAACCGCAGCAAAGCCCGTGGTGCAAATCTGTTGGTGTATCTGTTAATTGTTGCACTGCTGGTGTACTTCATCTTTTTTGTGTAAAAGGCAAAACAAAGCATGTCAGACATTATTCGTTTGCTTCCCGACTCGGTAGCCAACCAGATAGCGGCGGGCGAGGTGATTCAGCGTCCGGCGTCGGCAGTAAAGGAGTTGCTCGAAAACGCCATCGACGCCGGCGCCACGCAGATAGACCTGGTGGTGAAAGATGCCGGCAAAACGCTGGTGCAGGTCACCGACAATGGCTGCGGTATGTCCGGCACGGATGCCCGCATGGCTTTTGAGCGGCATGCTACTTCCAAGATAAGTTCGGCCAACGACCTCTTCAGCATCCGCACGATGGGTTTCCGTGGCGAAGCTTTGGCATCAATTGCGGCCATAGCGCATGTGGAGCTTAAAAGCCGCCTGACGCAGGAAGAACTCGGCACCTGCATCGCCATCGAAGGATCATCGGTAAAAAGTCAGGAGGTGTGCCAATGCCCGGCAGGGACAACGTTTATGGTTAAAAACCTTTTTTATAATGTGCCCGCACGGCGGCGTTTCCTTAAAAGCGATAACGTAGAGCTACGTCACATCATGGAGGAATTCCAAAGGGTGGCACTGTCGCATCCCGAGATTGCTTTTGGGATGTACAACGACCGCAAACCGGTGTTTCTGTTGCGCCCCGAAAATCTCAAGCAACGCATCGTGGCGCTGCATGGCCAGAGCTACAACAACCGCCTGATACCTGTAGAGCAAAAGATGGATACCTTTGTGGTGAGCGGTTTTGTAGGGCGCCCCGAATACGCCAAAAAGATCAGAGGCGAGCAGTATTTCTTCGTCAACAAACGCTTTATGAAGCACGCCTATCTAAACCATGCTGTCGACAGTGCTTTTGAAGAGCTGCTTCCAGAGAGGGCCTCTCCGGGATATTTTCTTTTTATAGAGATAGACCCCAACGAGATCGACATCAACATCCATCCTACCAAAACAGAGATAAAGTTTCAGGACGAACGCCTGATGTATTCGGTGATACGCAGCGCGGTGAAATCTGCTTTGGGCAAGTTTAGCGTTACACCTTCGATGGAATTCGACCCGGAGCCTTCGCTCGACCTGAGGATACCCACTGCCACCACGCCCATTCATACTCCACAGATAAAGATCAATCCGGATTACAACCCATTCGACAGCCAGAAACAGGAGTCTACGCCACGTGAGCAGGGCAACCGCCAGAACTGGGAGAAACTTTATACCCGTCGGGAGGAGACACGGCCACAGCAACAAACACATGCTTTTGCTACAAATACTACTGATGACGAACCCACCGGCGACCAGACCTTTTTCCAATTGCATCGCACCTACATCCTGTCGCAGGTAAAGTCGGGGCTGATGGTGATCGACCAGCAAAAAGCACACGAGCGCATCCTTTACGACGAATATGTGGAGCTGCTCAGCAAGCGCAAGGCGCTGTCGCAGCAGTTGTTGTTTCCTGTAACTTTTGCGCTGCCACCCGCCGAAGCGGGTTTGATGCACGAAATTTCGGAGGAGCTTCGTTTGTTGGGATTCGACATTGCAACCGACGGCCAGCGTCCGTTTCATTTTGTTGTAAGTGGCGTCCCGGCCGGACATCCGCAAAACAACATCAGCACGCTGCTGGAAGGCATCGTGGAAAACTATCGTACCAACCTGCTGGAGCTTAACCTCGACAAACATAATAACCTGGCGCGGGCACTGGCACGCAACGTAGCCATAAAAAAAGGACGCCCGCTGCATCAGCCCGAAATGAAGGCATTGGTAGAAGAGCTTTTTGCCTGCAAAGTGCCCGATATTTCCATCGACGGTGAGCCTATAGTCCGTATCATCGCCACCGAAAGGATCATGCACGACCCCCAGCGCCAGTCATGAACAAAAGGCAAAACAAGAGAGTTTAACAATCCCAAAAGTAAGAAATGAGTTATCAACAATATCGTCCACAAGGCTTCCTGGTTTTGCCGCCGGTAGTAAAGAATCTGCTGATACTAAACGGCATCATGTATCTGGCTACCATTGCACTGGATACGCGTGGCATCCATCTGGTAAAATATCTGGGGCTTCATTATTTTGCCTCACCCGACTTCAACCCATACCAATTTGTCACCTACCTTTTTATGCACGGGAGTTTTATGCATATCCTCTCGAATATGTTTGCTTTGTGGATGTTTGGCAATATTCTGGAAAACACCTGGGGCTCCAAACGCTTCCTGCAGTTTTATATGATTACGGGGATTGGCGCTGCATTGGTGCACGTAGCGGTGATTTTCGGGCGACTTCAATTCCTGGAAGCGGCGCTTACTCCCGAACAAATCCAGCACGTTTACAGCCAGGGGCACGAGGCATTGCTTCAGGGCAAAAACTATGTAAACGAGCAGATGGCCACGATGAATAAACTCATCAACACGCCCACCATCGGCGCTTCGGGAGCCGTGTTTGGTATCCTGCTCGGCTTTGGCATGTTGTATCCCAACATGACACTCTATCTTTATTTTGCTTTCCCCATCAAGGCCAAATATTTTGTGATAGGGTATGGATTGCTGGAGCTGATCTATGGTGTACGCAATCTTCCCGACGACCACATAGCCCGGTTTGCGCATCTTGGCGGGATGCTTTTTGGATTTATTATGATCAAATATTGGAAACGAAAAGGCGTTTATTAAAATTAACATGATGTACCAGCAGCCCAACCCACTCGACAACATTAAGCGATTCTTCAAACGCTCTTCGGTATTGCGCAAGCTTATCGTCATCAACATCGGTGTGTTTATTCTGGTGAGCCTTGTCAATCTGGTGTATTGGCTTTTGCAGTTGCCCGACCACCCCGAAGGCATGAGCAGCATTTCGATAGCCGCTTACTATTTGGCTGTTCCCGCCAATCTGTCGTCGCTGTTGCTACGTCCCTGGACGTTGCTCACCTACATGTTTCTGCACGAAGGATTTTTTCATATCTTTTTTAATCTGATGGTGCTTTACTTTGGCGGGCGCATCTTTATGGAATACATGAACGACCGCAAGTTGCTGAGCACCTATCTGCTGGGCGGGCTGGCCGGCGCCATTTTTTACATCGCAGCCTTCAATATCTTTCCGGTATTCGACCAAACCGTGAGATACTCCGTTGCAATGGGCGCCTCGGCTTCTGTGTTGGCCGTTTTAGTTGCAGTATCCACTTATGTGCCCGACTATTCGGTGGTGCTGTTTCTTTTTGGACGTGTCCGGCTGAAATACCTGGCGCTGGCCGTTATCCTCATCGACCTGCTCAGCATACAAAGTGGCAACGCCGGCGGACATATCGCCCACCTGGGTGGCGCCTTCTGGGGTTTTATGTATGTTACGATGTTAAAAAAAGGAAACGACTTCTCCATAAATTTTGGAACCATGAATCTGAAAAAGTTTTTCAAATATTTTACCAAACCCGCCAAATCGACTATTACGGGTTCGCCCAATGACATTAATCGCCCTATCACCGACGACGAATATAACTACCGCCGCAAAGTCAATCAGGAAAAAATAGATAAAATCCTCGAGAAGATTTCCCGGTCGGGCTACAGCAGCCTTAGCAAAGAGGAGAAGGCCATGCTTTTTCAGTCGTCGAAAAAACAGCATTAACCCGGCACGAGCCATGGCAGAAAAAAAATCCGGCGGCAAAAGAAAATGGCCTTATCGCCTCATGCTTTTCCTCAACATCCTGTTTGTTGCAGCGCTGCTGATTTCTTACCTGGCTCCTTTTACGCACCCCAAAATTACCACTATCCCGGCCATGCTCGCGCTGGTGTATCCGGTGCTGTGGATCATCAATGTGCTTTTCACCATTTTCTGGATGCTGCGGCTGCGCTATTATTTTTTGTTTTCGTTGCTTACGCTAATGATTGGGCTGAACATCTTTATGCGGATGATCAGCATTAGCGCGCCAACAGCCAGTGAGGAAACGGTGGCCGATTTTAAAATCATCTCCTACAATGTGCGGCTTTTCGACCAGTACAAATGGCGCAGCGATCAGGACTATTTTACACGCGATGCGGTTTTTGATTTTATCCATTCCCAAAACCCCGACATCGTTTGTTTTCAGGAATTTTTTCATGGCAACGACACCTATTTCCCTACCATCGGCCCTTTTGTGGCAATTAGTGAGGCCAAAAATTATCATGTAGGATATGTAAAAACTGTGGGCGACAAAAAACACTATGGCCTGGCTACTTTCACACGCTTTCCTATTGTGCGGCGCGAGGAAATTAATTTTGAAGATGCCGTTTCCAACTCAGGGATTTTTACCGATGTGGTAGTGAAAAGAGATACTATCCGCATTTTTAATTTTCACCTCGAGTCGGTGCGTTTTTCACAAGCCGACTACAAGTTCGTTTCGGAGGTTATCGATCCGGCAGCCACGGGTCATTCGTCGAGTTCCAGGATAATTTTTTACAAACTGCACAAAGCCTTCCTGCGGCGTGCGCGTCAGGCAGCGGTGGTGCGGCAATACATCAGCCAGTCGCCCTATCCGGTGATTGTGTGTGGCGACTTCAACGACACCCCCGCCTCATTTGTTTACAGCACCATTTCTAAAAACCTCGGCGACGCTTTTCTGGAGGCAGGCACCGGGCTGGGAACCACCTACGCCGGCGGCCTTCCGTTTCTGCGCATCGACTACATCCTGCACAGCCGGCAGCTCAAAGCATTACATTACCAAAAACATCTGGTCGATTACTCTGATCATTATCCTGTTTCATGCACTTTTAGTTTAGAAAAGGAGAGTAGGCTGGAAGAAAGTAAGTAGAAAGTAGTAGGTAGCAATAAATTTGGCACTAACGTTCGGCTTAGGCTTAGCCTAAGCCGATTATATTTTTGCAGGCTTTGCCTGCTTTTTCAAATTTTGATTGAACACCCCAACCCTCTTGCGCCCTGCGCCAAGCGCCCCACGCTCCTGCGCCCTGCTCGCAACTTTTGCCAGCAGATATCGTTGTTAACGGGTAGAAAACAGATACAATGGATTTTAAACTTACCTCTGAATA
>JAAYIU010000423.1 GCA_012523265.1 Bacteroidales bacterium
CTATTGTTTAGGTTATGATGGTTCAACTTCAATGTTCAGCAGTTCGTCTTGTACCCGCTGGCGCATGCGCTGCACCTCGCCGATGTATTTACTTTCGGGATAAAGACTTACAAAATCGTAATAGACTTTCACGGCAGACTCGTAGCGTTCTTTTTTCTTCTCCTCGATGCTCTTGAATGCATATTGGTAATAAGAACGGATGATCCGGTAAAGTATCTCTTCTTTAAATTCGGTGTCGGGATAATCTTTGAGCATGCCTTCGTAAGATACGATGGCAGCGCGGTAATCCTCCATTTTATAATACAAATTGGCGATGTTGTAACTTTTCATCTGCAATTTGTTGCGCAGCTCGTCAATCAAATCGTTGGCTTCTTTGGCTTTTTCCCCGAAAGGGTATCTGTTGATAAAAAGCTGAAATTCATCGATGGCTTCGCGCGTCACGGTTTGGTCGAGGCTATAACGCGGGCTGTCGAGAAATTTTGTATAGGCTGCCAAAAAGCTGGCTTCTTCGGCCCACTGGCTGGTGGGGAAATTTAGCGCAAAGCGTTTAAAATAATAGCTGGCCAGGACATATTCGCGTTCTTTGTAGTAGGCATTGGCATAATTAAAATAAAGCTTCTCGGCTTTGGCGGTGCCGCGATAAATGGGCATAAGCTGCTCAAAAACCTGCAAAGCCCGGTAGTAGTCGCCCTTTTCGTAATATTCCATGGCTTTTTCGTACTTGGCTTCATTGTCGGTGCTTTTGAGAATTTTCTGATGATTGCTGCAAGAAGCTATCACCAGCGTTGCCAACAGTAACAAAATGAAGATGTTATTTTTAAACATGGGCGCAAAAGTAATATTTTTTGGATGGTTGGGATAACGCACGTCATCACCAATTATTTTTGAAGACGTGCCCTGCGATGCGGGCGACCAAAGTTGTAAGGCGAAGAAAGCACGGGCACCATTAAGGAGCCGGTTAATTATTCTATTTTTGCAACAAAAAACTTAACAGCTAATCACATGGATATTTTTGAAAAGTTCACCAACCTGGGACCTCTGGGAAAGTACAACCGTGAAGCCTTCGGTTATTTTATCTTTCCAAAGCTGGAAGGAGAAATCGAGCCACGCATGAAATTTCAGGGCAAAGAGATGCTCACCTGGTCTATCAACAATTATCTGGGCCTGGCCAACCATCCCGAAGTGCGCAAAGCCGATGCTCAGGCTGCTGCCGACTGGGGCCTGGCCTACCCGATGGGTGCCCGCATGATGTCGGGGCATACCAACCACCACGAAGAACTCGAACGCCAGTTGGCAGAATACGAGAAAAAAGAAGATGCTTATCTGCTCAACTACGGCTACCAGGGAATGGTATCGATAGTGGAATCGCTGGTGAGCCGACACGATGTCATCGTTTACGATTCGGAAGCACATGCCTGCATCATCGACGGATGCCGTCTGCATTTTGGCAAACGCTTCGTATATCCGCACAACGACATGGCAAGCCTGGAGAAACAGCTCGAGCGCGCCACCAAAATCACCAGCCAGACCGGCGGCGGCATTCTGGTGATAACCGAAGGCGTTTACGGCATGTCGGGCGACCTGGGCAACCTCACAGAAATTGTGGCACTCAAAGATAAATTCCAATTCAGAATATTGGTTGACGATGCCCACGGCTTTGGCACCATGGGGCCTACCGGCGCCGGAACCAGCGAACACATGGGCGTGATGGACGAAGTGGATATTTATTTCGGGACCTTCGCCAAAGCCATGGCCGGCATTGGCGCTTTTGTGGCCGGCAGTAAAGAGGTAATCGAATATCTGCGCTACAACCTGCGCTCACAGATTTTTGCCAAATCGCTTCCCATGCC
>JAAYIU010000147.1 GCA_012523265.1 Bacteroidales bacterium
GCGCTATCAGGGTGATGGTTTCGCTGGCAATTTTCAACTGCTTGTCGCGCGGCATAGCGTCGAGGGTGCGCATGTTGTGCAGGCGGTCGGCGAGTTTGATCAGGATCACGCGCATATCTTCTGCCAGCGCAATGATCATGTGCTTGAAATATTCGGCCTGGATGCTGCGCTTGCCATCGTCAAGCATGCCTTTGATCTTGGTAAGCCCGTCGATGATCATGGCCACACGCGGATTGAACATTTCTTGGATCTCTTCGATGGTAGTGCCGGTATCCTCTACAATATCGTGCATCAGGGCACAAACGATGGCGGTGCCGTCGAGGTGCATATCTTTGGCGCAGATGGTGGCCACCTCCAGCGGATGATAGATGTACGGCTCTTTGGTGCGCCGCCGCATGCCATCGTGTGCTTTCACAGCAAAGTCGAAGGCCTTGCGTACCATCAGGGCTTCCTCCTTGCTTCGCCGGTTTTTCCATTCCCGCAAAAGAATGCGATACCGATGCGTTATTTCTTTGCGTTCTTCTACTGTGTGCATTGAGAGAGACAACGTTTTTGAAACTTACAAAATTAGATAAACATTCGTACCTGTTCGCTTTTGTATTAAAATTTAAAAAAATAACGTTATAAATTTCCGTTGTGATGAAAAAATGGATACTTTGCCGTCAAAATTTTGGCAACACTTTCGGTGGTGTTTTTTGTAATAATGTTGTTGTTTGATGAGAAAATTTATACTTCTGATTCTTCTTCTTTTCGTTCTGCATGCTGCCCATGCTACGCATCAGCGTGCCGGCGAAATCACCTACAAGGCTATTTCGGCTTTAGAATACGAATTTACCATCATCACCTACACCTACACGCCGAGTCCTGCCGACCGTCCTGAGCTCAGAATCAACTGGGGTGACGGCACAACTCAAATTGTGCCGAGAACCCTGCGGCAAGACCTTCCCAACAATATCCGTCGCAACGAGTACGCCGGAACCATTCATATTTTTCCCGGACAGGGAACCTATGTTATTTGGCTGGAAGACCCCAACCGCAACTATGGCGTGTTGAATATTCCAAACTCCGTAAACGTGCCTTTTTATATCTACACCGAGCTGGTGATTAATCCTTTCTTGGGCCCAAATAACTCAGTAGAGCTGCTTTCGCCACCCATCGACAACGGCTGTGTAAACGCGCTCTTTCTGTACAATCCCGGCGCCTACGACATCGACGGCGATAGTATTTCGTACAAATTGGTGAATTGCCGCGGCGCCTTTGGATTGCCTATTCCGGGCTACGTGATGCCCAATCAGGTCGACAACAGCGTGCCCACCACCTTCGACATCGACCCGGTAACCGGCACCATCGTGTGGGATAAACCGCTGCTGCAAGGCGAATACAATATTGCTTTTCATATTGAGGAGTGGCGCAGCGGCATCAGAATTGGCTACGTAACGCGCGACATGCAGATAACCATTCTGGCGTGCGACAATGAGCAGCCGCAGATCGGAGCTTTGCAGGATACGTGCGTGCGCGTCGGCGACACCCTTACATTTGAAGTTACCGCCACCGATCCCAACGCAAAACCTACCGAAGACCTGATTATACGCGCTCTGGGCGGCCCTTTTGAAGTTGCCGAGAGTCCGGCAACTTTTCCCGCTGCCATCGGTCACCTGTCGGTATCGTCAACGTTTACCTGGAACACCACCTGTGCTCATGTGCAGTTGCAGCCCTATCAGGTAGTATTTATCGCTCGCGACACCTTTAATTTCCCGCAGCTCACCGACATCAAAACGATGAACATCCGCGTGATCAGCCCGCCCCCCTAAAACCTGGCGGCTTCGCCTGTTGCCAGCAGCATTCATCTAAGCTGGAATAAGGCGTTGTGCCCGCGCACCATTGGATACCACCTGTACCGGCGCGATGGCTTTTATGGCTATGAGCCTGGCTATTGCCAAACCGGCGTGCCGGCCTACACCGGATATCAGCGCATTGCTACACGCGAAAACATTACCGATACCACTTTCGTCGACAACGACGGCGGCGCTGGTTTGGTGACCGGAACCGACTACTGCTACATGGTGGTGGCCTGGTTTGCCGACGGAAGCGTGAGTTATGCCTCCCAGGAGGTGTGTGCTGCGCTGGTGCGCGATGTGCCGGTGATTACCAATGTTTCGGTGATGGAAACATCCATTGCTGCCGGAAAAATGTTTGTGGCCTGGAGCAAACCAGTCGAACACGATACGTTGCTGTTTCCGCCACCCTATAAATACGTTGCCTACAGAGCCTCCGATCAGAATCCGGAATTTATAGCAGTGGCTGAATTACAGGGCATCGACGACACCACTTTTCTGGATACAGGTCTCAACACACAGGAGCGTAGCTACACCTACCGGATAGAGATTTACAGCCTGGCGCTGGCAGATGATTTTATGGGGTCGTCGCGGGTGGCTACAAGTATGTTTCTCAAGATATCGCCCACCGACAGGGCTTTAAATCTTTCCTGGAACCGCGACGTGCCCTGGCGCAACGATTATTACACCATTTTTAGATATGACGAGCTTACGCAAAAATTTGATTCCATCGCCACAAGCGTCAATACTTTTTACCAGGATTCGGGTTTGATAAATGGCGAAACGTACAGTTATTTTGTCAGGAGCACCGGTGATTATTCACAGCCTGGTTTTGTATCGCCCATCGTTAACTTTTCGCAGATCACCTCCGGAAGCCCTGTCGACAATGTGCCGCCCTGCCCGCCCGTATTGAGCATTCGCGTGGATTGTGAACACATCGAGAATAATCTCTCATGGATAAACCCGCCCGATTGCCCCACCGACATCGCGGGCTATTTTATTTATTTTGCTCCTTTTGTTAATGAAATCCCGCAACTGATCGACAGTGTGCCGGATCCTTCAGTGCTTAATTACACCCATCAAAACTTGCCGACCATCAGCGGGTGTTATCAGGTGTCGGCCATCGACTCGACGGGCAACATGAGTGAGCGCAGTGCGGTGGTTTGCGTAAGCAGCGATAGCTGTTCCAATTACAAGTTGCCAAACGTTTTTACGCCCAACGACGATCCTTACAACCAATATTTCCAACCATTGCCCAACTATTCATCGGTCGACAAAGTGGATATGACCATCTTCAACCGTTGGGGACGCATCGTTTTTAAAACCCAGGATCCGAAAATAATGTGGGATGGCCGCAATATGAACAACAACCAACCCTGCAACGAGGGCGTTTACTTTTATGTGTGTGAAGTTTACGAGATCACCCTCGAAGGTCTTTCCAAACGTACCATCAACGGTATCGTGACACTGATGCGATAAGCCAGCCGATGCTGATGCGATGCTGTGAACCTTTTCTAAAAGGTGGCGTTTTCAAATCTACATATTTATCATTTTAAAAAGCCCATTATTATGAAAATCTCTTTACCGATGATCGTGTTGCTGGCATTGTTTCAGTTGCCGGCATTGGCGCAGACTGATGCTGATGGCGATCTAAGCGCAATAAAATATCCACAGGAGGCACATTTTAAAAACATCAAACAGCTCACTTTTGGCGGCGACAATGCCGAAGCTTACTGGAGTTTCGACGACAGCCGACTTATTTTTCAGGCAACCAATAAAGCGTGGGATGCGGATTGCGATCAGATTTTTATCACCACCCTTGCCGGCAGCAACATGCGGGATAACCGTCCACTGCGCGTAAGTACCGGGCTGGGGCGCACTACCTGCTCGTATTTTATGCCCGGCGACAGCACTATACTTTATGCCTCGACCCATGAGCACGATGCAGCCTGTCCGCACAAACCACCACGCGAGATTGATGGCAATTATGTGTGGCCGGTTTATGATTCGTACGACATCTATCTGGCCGACGCACAAGGCAGGATGATCAATAAACTTACCGATACGCCGGGCTATGATGCCGAAGCCACCGTTTCGCCCAAAGGCGACAAAATAGTTTTTACTTCCCTGCGCTCAGGCGACCCGGAGCTTTACACCATGGATCTCGACGGCAGCAATGTGCGGCAGATAACCAATGAGCTTGGCTACGATGGCGGCGCTTTCTTTTCGCCCGACGGCAAACAACTTGTCTTCAGAGCCTCACGACCCAAGGGCGCGGAAGAGATAACACGCTACAAAGAGTTGCTGGCACAGGGGCTGGTGATGCCTACCGATATGGAAATTTTTGTTTGTGATGCCGATGGTAGTAACCTGCGGCAGGTTACCCATTTGGGTAAAGCCAACTGGAGTCCGTTTTTCCATCCTTCGGGCGATAAAATTGTTTTCTCCTCCAACCATGCTGCCGATCGTGGTTTCAAATTTAATCTGTACATGATTAATACCGACGGCACCGGGCTGGAGCAAATTACCTACGACGATGTGTTTGATGCTTTTCCGGTGTTCTCGAATAACGGGAAATATTTGGTGTTTTCGTCCAACCGAAACAATGGCGGAACCCACGACACCAACCTTTTTTTGGCGGAGTGGGAAGATTAATTCTTAATGCGATGCTAAAAGCTTAGGAGTTTCCGGAAGGAAAATTTGAAAATCTCAAATCTCAAAGTGCCAAATGCCAAATAAATCTCAATTTCCAATTTTCAAATAGGTTTTTACATTATTCTGCAAAGCTTATGTATGTACTCATTGCTCCCGATTCGTTCAAAAATTCGCTTACCGCAAAGCAGGCTGCACAAAGCATCGCTACCGGCTGGCGAAGGGTTTTCCCAGATGCTCACACCGAGCTTTGTCCGTTAGCCGATGGCGGCGAAGGCACAGTGCAGTCGTTGGTGGATGCTACCGGCGGACGCCTGGTGCATGTGCAGGTGCAGGATCCTTTGCTGCGACCCATCGCCTCTTTTTTTGGTATCCTGGGCGACGGCACCACTGCCGTAATAGAAATGGCGGCGGCTTCCGGCATAGAGCTTTTAAAAAATGAGGAATTGGCGCCACTGAAAACCTCCACTTACGGCACCGGGCAGTTGATGCTGAAGGCGCTGGAAATGGGTTGCCGCCACATGATCATCGGCATTGGCGGCAGCGCCACCGTCGATGGCGGAATGGGAATGGCCAACGCGCTGGGCATCGAATTTACCGACCACCAGGGAAAGCCGCTTACGGCGGGTGGCGGCTCGCTCGACGCACTTGCGCAAATCAATATGGATGATGTCCATCCCGCCCTGGCAAGTTGTGAAATCATCATCGCCGCCGATGTAACCACCTCGTTGGTTGATGCAGCGCGAATCTACGGCCCGCAAAAAGGTGCTTCGCCACAAGAGGTGCAGCAGCTCGGAAAAAACCTGACGCACTATGCCGACATTTTACAAAAAACTTTTGGTGGTAATATCGCAACAGAAGCGGGAGCCGGGGCAGCAGGCGGGCTGGGTGCGGGGCTGCTGGCTTTTGCCGGAGCCAAAATGCAGCCCGGCTTTGAGGTGGTACGGCAAACAACAGGATTGGACGAGAAAATCAGCAAGGCTGATCTGGTGATAACCGGTGAGGGAAAAACCGATGCCCAGACACAATACGGCAAAACGCCTTTTGGTGTGGCGCAGGTGGCAAAAAAATATAACAAGCCGGTAATTTTGCTGGCAGGCACTCTGGGCGACGATTATCAGAAACTTTATCAGAAAGGCTTCGATGCCATTTTTCCCATCACGGATAAACCGATGCCACTTTCGCAAGCCATCAGCGATGCCGCTATACTTCTGGAAGACGCCGCCAGGCGCGTTGCGCATATGCTTTTGCTTTCGCAAAAATATTTTGGTGCACGGTAGGGGGGGCGTGGCGCTTGGCGCAGGGCGCAAGGCGCAGGGTGCGTGGCGAAAGGCGCTGGGCGCTTGGTGCAACGGGCGAAATTACGTGGTTTCGCACTGGCCATTTGAAGTAGTGGACTGCCTACTGAAGACTTTCCTCGCCGACAATCGTGCATTGGTCGCGGCGGCCAAACCACCGGTAGCGGTTGCGTGCCACGAAATTGTAGAGCTTATCGCGCCACGACAATGGCAAGTATTTCAAGGGCAGCATCAGGCGCCATATCCCACCCAATCTTTTAAAAATTTCCAACACCGCTTCTGATCGTTCCCAGGTGGCTCCGTTGTGATACAAAATTACCGTGTCGGGATTATCAGTCGTGCTGATTTCTATTTTTGATGATTGCAATAACTTTTTGCCTTCATCGGATTGCAAAGGCAAAAACCGAAAACGGGCGGATTTATCGCGTCGGATAAGCCAACGCACGAAGCCGTTGCACAGGTTGCAATATCCGTCGAAGAGGATGAAGTAGGGGAGTTGGACGTTTGTGGTTTTCATCAATAAAAAAAGGCTTTGCGATTTAACATCTGCAAAGCCTTAAAGTTTTATTCGTTTCCGCCGGTGGGCTTGTCGCCGCTGCTGTCACCACCACTGCCGCCATCGTTGCGGCGACGGTTGGGGCGGGGATTTTTGTTTCGGTTGGATTGGTTTCGGCTGCCGCTTTTATTCGAAGCTTTCCGATTCGGTTCGTTTCGGTCGTTGTTTTTTTTGCGCTGCTCGTAAGGACGCCGTGGACGCTCGGTGTTGTCCTGCTCCGGGGTTGGTTTATTGTCAGAGCGGTTGTCGGTTTTTGCCTGCGTCTGCTGATTCCGGCGTGCATTGTCCCTGGCTTGGGGAGGTCGGTTCTGGCTGCCGGGGGCTTCGTTGCGGCGCGATTTCTTTTTGCGCCGGCGTTGGCTGGCAGGTTCTTCCATTTTATCAAAACGGCTGATGTCTTCCTGGGTAAGGCCGCCGTTGCCAATGTCTATTTTTACTTCGCGCGTCAGAGCGCTGTCTTCCAGTTGTGCCGGGAAGTTGCCTTTTCGGTTCTCGGCGATGATCTCTTTCACCCGATCTACACTAAGGGCCATCATATTGTTTTGATCGTTTTGATAAGCGTACCACATGATGCGTTTAAAAACGTCAGTTTTTTGATGTATGGCCACGCCTTTGGCAGTTTTGAGATAAATATTGGTGTCGGGGAAATCTTTGAGCGCGTCGAGATAGACATCGTTTTCGTAGTTGAGGCAGCATTTGAGTTTGCCACATTGCCCGGCGAGTTTTTGCGGGTTGGGCGAGAGCTGCTGTATGCGGGCCGTGCTGGTGGTTACGGAGGTGAAGTCGGTGAGCCAGGTGGCGCAACAAAGCTCGCGGCCACACGACCCGATTCCTCCCAGCCGTGCTGATTCCTGCCGCACTCCTATCTGGCGCATCTCTATTCTTATTTTAAACTCATCGGCCAGCACTCTGATAAGCTCGCGGAAGTCGACGCGTTCTTCGGCGGTATAATAAAACACTGCTTTGGTTTCGTCGCCCTGAAACTCTACGTCGTTGATTTTCATGTCGAGGTTGAGGTTGCGGGCTATCTTGCGCGACTTTATCTGAACGCGGTCTTCCTGATCGACAGCGTTGAGCCATTTTTCGATGTCGGTGAGGCGTGCGCGGCGGTACACTTTTTTAATGGTATCTGCCGTAGGCTCTACATTTTTTTTGCGCATCTGCAACTTTACAATTTCACCCGTCATGGTGATGATGCCGATATCGTGGCCGGGCGAAGCCTCTACTGCGACGATGTCGCCAACTTTTAGATCCAGCTCCGTGGTGAGACGGAAGAAATCTTTTCGGCTGTTTTTAAAACGTATCTCTACGCAGTCGAACTGCGGGTGATGCTCGGGTAACTTTACGTCGCCCAGCCAGTCGGTGACGTCGAGCTTGCAGCAGCGGTGGCTGGCAATCCGGCTGTTGTCCTGATATATCTGCGGGGCGTGGCAGCAGCCTCTCGAAAGAAAAGGGTTGTTGCTCTCCTGGTCGCTATATTTTGTTTCGTTGGGTTCCATATTATGTGATTACAAAAAATTATTCAGTTAATTAAAACAATTGCAAAACTAATCATTCCTGAGAAGTTGGTTGTGGCCTCTTGGCTCTTAGCAGTTTTAAGACCGTAAGCGAGAGGTCGAGCATGATCATGCCCGCGTGCACGTTGCGCTCGATATGATAGATGGCTTTGTCGAACTCATCGACGAATTGAGAGATATTTCCCTGGTGCACAAAGGGTGAGAAGCGGGTATAGAAATCTTGCTCTTCGCGCGTAACGCGCACCAGGTTGCCCATATCAAAGCCTATGAGCAGGCAGTTGCGCAGGATGATCAGGCCGGATCGGAGGAAGTTCTTGAGTTTTTCGCGTGTTTCTTTGCCCATCTCCTCACTTATTTTTAATAAAGCAACTACATCCATGCTGTAGCAGAGGCGCATCCAATCGCGAAAGCGCCGGAAGTTCTCCGAAAGCTCATCACCCATTTCAAGCAGCGCCACGGCCTGCGTGAAACTGCCGTTGGCCAGGCGTGCTGCTTCGGCAGCAGTGGCTTCGCTCATGTTAAGACGCTGGCGGCAAGCATCGTAAATGGGCTGATTTTCGATGGCAGGAATTTTTACCAGATGCAGCCGCGAGAGGATGGTAGATAAGATCTGGTCGGTTTGCTCGGCGATGAGCAGAAAGAGTGTTTTCTCCGGCGGCTCTTCGAGTATTTTCAGCAGGCGCGGTGCGGCAGCATGATAAAGCTTTTCTACCATCCAGATAATCATCACCTTATACTCCGACTCGTAGCTGGTGTAGCTCAGCGTTTGGATGATTTTGCTGCAGTCGCGTGTGTTGATGCTTGCTTGTTTTTGGTCGATGTCGATTTCGTGGTACCAGTCGTCGAGGGTGATGTAATAGTTTTTCCTCTCAAGCAACTGGCGCCACTCCTTGAGCACCTGATTGCTGGTGGGATTTTTCGAATCCTTCATCCGTGTAGAAGAAGCCACCGGATAGACAAAGTGCAGGTCGGGATGGATGAGCTTGTTATATTTGATACACGAAGGGCATTTGCCGCAAGAGTCGCGATGCCGGAACTTGTCAGTGTCGCGGCAACTGATAAACTGTGCATAGGCCAGCGCCAGCGCCAGCTTGCCATAGCCGTTGTTGCCATAAAACAACTGCGCATGCGCCACACGATTGGTGGCAACCGTGCCGATAAGTTTTTCTTTGATCTGTTCATGTCCGATGATCTCGCGGAAAAGCATCCTTTTTGTGTTTTTATCCGAAAGCTGCAAAGGTAAAACTTCTCCCGCCATTTTACTCCTTCATTCGATAATCCGTTTTCATATCGCGACCCACCGTCGGCAGCCTGACCCGTCATAATTGCAGGTCGACAAAAAAAATCTACTTTTGATGTAGATTTTGATAAATAAAAAAAGTTTTACTTTGGCAATGGACTGAGAAATGAGGGCTGTGATTAAAAGAGTGAGAACCGAAAATTAACAAACTAATAATCAACAAAAACATGACCTACGACGAAAGATTACAAAAAGTAAGTGTGCTCGGCGCTGCCGGCAAAATGGGTAGCGGCATCCTGCTGCTCGCCGCTGTGGAGATGGCTGACCTTAGCCTGAAACCCGAAAACCGCGACAAAACCTTTGTGCTCAACGCCATCGACCTCTCGGAAGAGGGGTTGGCCGGGCTGATGAAATATCTCGGAACGCAGGTGCGCAAAATTGCCGAGAAAAAAGTGGAGTGGCTGCGCCAGGTATACGCGCGTCGCGATGACCTGACCGAAAATGAAGCGATCGTGGACGAATACATCTCAGAGGTGCTCGGCATCGTGCGCCCCGTCACCGCCATGGAGGCGGCTTACGATAGCCATCTTATCTTCGAGGCCATCGCCGAAAACCCAGAGCTGAAAACCAACATTTTCAAGAAGATAAACGAGAACAGCAAACATGAGCCGTGGTTTTTCACCAACACCTCTTCCATTCCAATTACCCGTCTCAACGACTTGGCAAACCTGCATGGCCGAATACTTGGATTTCATTTCTACAACCCGCCCGCTGTGCAGCGGCTGGTGGAGCTTATCACCATCGGCGGTAACAGTGCGGCGATGATTGATTTTGCGAAAGCTTACGCTAAAAACCTGCGCAAAGTGGTGGTACCCAGCAACGATGTGGCCGGATTTATCGGCAACGGCCACTTCATGCGCGACGCTCTGCATGGCATAGCTGAAGCAGAAAAGTTAACCGGTAAGTTCAGCTTTGCGCAGGCCGTTTACATTGTAAATAAAGTGACGCAGGATTTCCTGCTGCGCCCCATGGGCATCTTCCAGCTTATCGATTACGTTGGCATCGATGTGGTTCGTTTTATCATGGCTGTGATGAATCCTTATCATGAAAATGAAAACCTGCATTCGCCGCTGCTCGACAAGTTGTTCGATCAAGGCGTAAAAGGCGGCCAGCACTCTGACGGCTCGCAGAAAGATGGTTTTATGAAATACCAAAAAGGCAAACCGGTGGCCATTTATGATATTGATAAAAAACAATATGTCGGTATCGACGCGCTGGCTGGTGCTGGCGACGAATTCCTGGGCGCGCTGCCCGATGGCTGGCAGCCTTGGAAAGCCGTTAATTTTAATAAAGAAAAAACCCGGTTGCTGGCCGAATATTTTGAAAAGCTGCAGCAAATGAAAACTACCGGTGCCGAAATGGCTATGCGCTACCTCCGCCGCTCACGCGAAATCGGCAACGGACTGGTGGCACGCGGCGTGGCCCACAATGCCGAGGATGTTAATACCGTGATGCTCACCGGATTTTTCCACGCCTACGGCCCTGTCAACAGCTATTGAAAATAAATTACGGTTGAAAAATCAGCTCCCGGATTTAATAAAGCTACTTTTGCCAAAATGATTTAGCGACATGAGCACAGCAGAATTAAGACATCTGATAAACGAACAACTGGCACACATTGAGGATGTGGCTTTTCTGCATGCAATAAAAACGATCATCGAAAGCAAGGCATCTGAAGGGATTTATCAGTTGAGCGACTATCAAAAAAGCCGCATTGATTCGGCAAGAAAACAACTGAAAGATAAACAGACCCTATCTCACCAGGATTTGCAAAAAGAGATCGACCAATGGCTAAGTTTAAAATAGAATGGTCGGTTGAAGCAAGGTCAGATTTGATCGACATTTTGGATTTCTACATCAAGCGCAACAAATCCAATGTTTATAGCATTAAGCTAAATGCTGAGATAAACGGGAGCATACAATTATTAGGTGCGAACCCATTTTTAGGAACCCCAACCACTTTTGATTCAGTAAGAGCATTAATAACAGGCCACTATCAAATTATCTATGAAATCTTCGACCACTTGATTTTGATAATAATGATTTGGGACTGTCGAAGAAATCCTGAAGATAAAGTGATTGACCAAAGAATCAAATAGGAACCAATCGAACAACCAAAATCAAGAAGGAATAAAAAAGCTACTTTTGCTAAAATGATTTAACGACATGAGCACAACAGAATTAAGACATCTGATAAACGAGCAACTGGCGCACATTGATGATGTGGCTAAAACCGGATAAAACAGAAATGAAAGGGATGGTAGCTGTACACAGACGTTAGGCAACAAGGCCGGGTGACATAAGTGGAAAACATCAAAGAAGAAATGAAGAAAATTGCTTTACTAATAGTGTTGTTAAGTTTTGCAACCCTTATTTGGGGTCAAAATAAAGTCATAAAAAATGACACTTCATACTTTTCAAATGACCTAAAAGAAAAACCAAAAGTTAAAAGTGCGTGGAAACAATTCTCTATTGAAAATTCTATTCCGCTGAATTCAATAAACTCAGATAATTTTTCAGACCTGCAATTTTTAACAACAATTTTAGAAAATAAAAAGTATATTTTCCTTGGCGAAAGCTCGCATTATGTAAAGGAATTCAATGAAATCAAGTTTAGATTAATCAGGTTTTTATTTCAGGAATTAGACTTTGATGTTGTAGTGTTTGAAAGCAATATTTGGGATTGTTATCAATTAAAATTTCTAAGAGATAATTACTCTTCAAGAGAGATACTAGATAAAACTATTTATGGAGTTTGGAACACTACAACACTCAATGAGTTAATTTCATTCGTTGTTGAGAATAATATTGAGTTTGCCGGATTCGACATAAAACCTAGTGCTCTTAAGTATGATTATTTTTTTGAAAAAAATGTACTCCCTCAAATTGACTCAAACTTATCAGTTATTGCAATTAAGTGTTGCCAAGAATTTTTGAAATGTTATTCAAGTCAAAATCAAGAACAAGAAATAGAAAATCTAAACCAACTATTGGTCGACCATCAATTGCTTCTCGACGAATTGGATCAGTACATTAAGACTAATAAATTGGATGTTGACCTAATCGTGTATAAAAAGGAAATTTGTAATCGAATAAACATAATCAGTTCAATATTAATTGATGATAAAGGGTTCACAGGAAGTAATCGGGATTCCTTGATGGCTGAAACAATTGAATGGTTAATCAAAGAAAGATACCCCAATAAGAGAATAATATTCTGGGGGCATAATGGTCATATTTCCAATAACAATAGAAAAGACGAGAAATCAATGGGCTTCATGTTATCCGACTCGATTTTGAATAAATCATATGTAATTGGGCTTTACATGTTCAGAGGAGAAACCTTTAGTAATAAAATCATTGAAATCCGAAAGCCTTTCAAAAATAGTTTAGAGGCAATCATGATTCAACCTGGCTACAAATATTCATTCCTGGATTTTTCAAAAGTGGAAAATTCGGAAAGCTCATCCTGGATTCATCAGGAAATACCATCATTACTTTGGGGACGATTTAAAAGAAGCATCATTTTAAAGAAAACATATGACGGTATTATTTTTATTGATAAGGCAAGTTTGCCAAACCATTTTATTTTGGACTATAATAAAAAGCTGAAATGAAGGTCCAGTTGCTAAAAGCAAATCATCAATCCAATTCGTAGCAAATCTGCACCTGGATTTAAATAAAAGCTATTTTTGCTAAAATGATTTAACGACATGAGCACAACAGAATTAAGACACTGATAAACGAACAACTGACACACATTGAGGATGTGGTTGAAACCGGATAAAGCAGAAATGAAAGGGATGATCACTTTACACAATCGTTACCTGCCCGTATTAACAGAAAGAAAACGAATGATTGACAAGAATAAGGAAATAATAAAATGGTTCTCAAATGTTGGTAACAGATATGTTGATAATATACTTTCCATAGTAGAAATAGAAAAATTGAAGCAAGATCAAGATTATGCAAATAAAATGTTTTTCTACTACTGGGCTTTTGAAAGACAAGGTGCTCCAATGGGATATAAAATTGCTGCAATAAAAACACTTGAGACAGTTAAAAACGGAAATTATTCCACAGAATTTTCAACCTATTATAAAGGGAAACCGAATAAAAGAAACAATCCAATTTTAGATGAAAGAATCGGTAATTTAAATATTGCGGAAATTGTGTGCAAGATTGAACAGAAGAAATTTGAAGAAGCATTTAATGATTTAAGTTTAAACGGTATTGGACATAAAATTCGAGCATTCTTCATAAGGGACATTGTACATTTATTGAAACTTGAAGGAAAAAATAAAATAAAATTTGACGACTATTTATTTATGAATCCGATAGATGTTTGGGTGAGATTGACTGTTGAATATTTAAACTTGAATTTCCCAGTAAACATCACTTTAAACCCCAACAAATATCATATAGAAAAGAAAGATTTTAACACTGCATTAATTTTGACAAACACATGCATGGAATTCAATTTATCACCACTATTGACAAATATGGGAATATGGTATTACGCATCACATTTTATTGCAGACAGTAATCGACTTAAGTTATTACTAGAAAGCAAATCAGTTGAAAAGTTAGAAAACGAGATGAAATTTATGAAAGGGTTTAGTGAATTTAAAAGAGTATTAATTGAATAAAATACAGCAGGTAACACTTACCCATCATCTCCCGCCAAACCCCCACTAATCCTGCTCCGTCAGTTGCGGAGCTGGAGATTGCCCAACAGTCTCAACTTCTTTAAAATTCATTTTAATAAAAAAACCCTCTGAAAACTATTCCAGAGGGTTTTTATCTTTCAAATTATCTAACCGGCTGATCACCAGCTTTCGTGTCACCACGCCATCGCCGCCAACCTACTGAAGATAATACATGCCCGGCGCAAAGTGTGTGGCATCCAGCAGCATCGGCTCGCCCGCGGGGAGTGGCGCCAGTGTTTTATCCA
>JAAYIU010000473.1 GCA_012523265.1 Bacteroidales bacterium
AACAGAGAAAACAGCAATTTTTTTCCTCTGTATACTCTGTGGCTCCTCTGTGTCCTCTGTGGTTTATTTCTTTAGTTATTAAAAACAAATACAAAACCGCAGAGAGAACAGAGAAGAAGCCAACATTTTCCCCTCTGCGTTCTCAGCGTCTTCTCCGCGTCCTTTGCGGTTAATTTCTTTAGTGATTGAAAATCAAATACAGAAACCGCAGAGAGAACAGAGAAAACAGCAATTTTTTTCCTCTGTGTACTCTGTGGCTCCTCTGTGTCCTCTGTGGTTTATTGCTTTAGTGATACGCTGGCTGATTAATCCCGAAAGCATTAAGTTTGCCGCATGAAAATCCTCCACACCTCCGACTGGCACATCGGCCAGCGACTTTATGGCAACGACCGCCACAACGAACACCGGATGTTTTTCGACTGGCTGTTGCAGTTTATCCGCGCCGAACAAGTGGATGTGCTGCTTGTGTGCGGCGACATCTTCGACATGGCCTACCCCAGCAACCAGGCGCTGCGCAGCTATTACCAGTTGTTGCGCGAAATTTCCGAAACCTCGTGCCGTCAGGTCATCATCACGGGCGGCAACCACGACTCGGTGGGCACGCTGGAGGCGCCGCGTGAGGTGCTTCAGGTGCTCAATGTTACCATCGTGGCCGGCGCTCCCGACAACCAGCAGGACGAAATTATTGAGTTGCGGGATAAAGCGGGGAACCTGCAGGCTGTGGTGGGCGCGGTGCCTTTTCTGCGCGACAGAGACATCCGCATTCCGGCGGCCGGCGAATCCTCCAACGAACGGATTGAAGCCGTGCGGCAGGGCATCCTGAAACACTACCGCCGGCTTGCTGATCTTATGTTGCCGTATCGTGAGCAGAACATCCCGCAGATTGTAACCGGCCACCTCTATATGCAAGGCTCGCGTCTGTCGGAGAGTGAGCGCGACCTTCAACTTGGCAACCAGGCCGGCGTAAGTGCGGCGGCGTTTCCGGCTGCTTTCGACTACTACGCCCTCGGACACATCCATTGCCCGCAAACCATCAGCACCTCGCCCGTGGTAGAATATTGCGGATCGCCGCTACCATTGAGCTTCAGCGAACAACACGACACCAAGTCGATGCGCCTGCTCACAGTGAAAAATGGTAAGCTCTCGCACCAAAAAATTCCGATCCCCCTCTTCAGGGAGATAAAATCTATCAAAGGCTCCTTTGCGGAGATTAGCAGACAAATTTCGAATTATGAATGCCCGTCTCCTCTGCCTGCCTGGCTCGAGGTGTGCATCGAAGAGCAACACACCGACCCGGGTTTGCTGCGCGCTGCCGACGATTTTGTGGAACAGATTAACAACGAAAACGAAAACCTGCGCATCATCCGGCACACGGTCACCTTTACCGATCGCACGCTCCCGAGTTATCTTACCGGCGACGACCAGCGCACACTTGACGAGCTGCGCGAAACGGAGGTGTTCGATCAGCTGCTCGACCAACACAACATTATCGACAAAGATGAGCTTAAGCGTACCTTCGATGAATTGCTCGAAATAGTTCATCAAAGCGATAATGAAAGGAAGGAAATGAGCCATGATAAATGATTTTGCAGCCATCTGATCACTAACCCCGGCCTTTAGGCCAGGGATAAATGGCAAAAACATTTCAGTGGGCTTTAGCCCAAATAAATAGATGGCTATGAAGAGTTCATCAAACATCAAATTAACCACGTTGAAAAACAAATGAAAATCCGCTCGATAAAACTCAAGAATATCCACTCTTTCAAAGGAGAGGTGGCCATCGACTTTGAAAATGGGCCGCTGGCGCAAACGGGGCTTTTTGCAATCATCGGGCCTACCGGTTCGGGCAAGAGCACCCTGCTTGACGCCATTACGCTGGCGCTCTACAACGCTACGCCACGCGCAGGCGTATTGTCGAAAGCCTCCATCGAGAAAACCGGCGCCATCATCACGCGCAACACCGAAGACGCTTACAGCGAGGTGGAATACGACGCCGGCGGCAAAATTTACCGCGCCCGCTGGGAGATTAGCCGCGCCCGCACCGGCAACCTGCGCGAGTATGACCATTCACTGGCCACCAAAGATGCAGAGGGGGTTTTCAGAAATCTCGATCTGAAACGCAAGGAGGTAGCTGTACAAAACGCGACTATTATCGGGTTGACGTATGATCAGTTTATGAAATCCATTCTGCTCTCGCAGGGTGAGTTTGCCCGTTTTCTGAAAGCAAACCCCAAAGAACGCAGCGCCCTGCTCGAAAAAATTACCGGCACCGGCATTTACCGCCGCATCGGCATGAAAGCTTTCGAAAAACAAAGAGACCAAAAACTGTTGTGTGATCAGTTGCAGCAGCAGCTCGGCACCATTGTGATGATGGATGAGGAAACCCGTTTGCAAACGGAAGAGCAACTGAAAGTGCTTAAAAAAGAGGCTGAGAATCATCGGAAATTGTCAGGAGAGATAAACCAACAGATCGAACGCAAAAAGCAGCTCCTGCTGCGCCGGACAACTTTGCAGGAAGTGCTGGATCAGATAGAAAAATTAACACAAAAACAGCAGGAACAGCAAGGCGATGCGGAGCGCCTGAAGCTGCACCGGACGTTGCTTCCGCTCAAAAGCGACATCGACCGGCTGCTATCACTCCGCCACAAGTTGCTGGAAGACGGTGAAGAAGAATCCTTGTCGAAAGTACGACTGCAAAAGTTGCAGGACGAAATTAAAAATTCCAAAAATCAACACGCTGCAGCAAAACAGAAAAGCGAAGGCCTGACCCTTGAAGCGCAAAAAATGCAGCCGGTGTTTGATGAGGTGCTGCAGCTCGACAAGCAACTGGATGCGCATCGCACCACCTTGCAGCATATCCAAAAGCAAATTTTGGATATTGATAAAGAAACCATTCAGACGCAGGAGCAACAAAAAACGCTGGGCAGCGCGTTGCAGGCCATCGACGAAAAGCTTGCCAACATTTCGCGTTTTCTCGAACAGAACCCGGTGCTGGAAAAGCTCCCCGATGCTTTGCCCGAAATTACCAATGAAATCAAACACGCTACCGCCGCCGGGGAGTTATTGATAAAACAAATCAACGCAGCACTTCCCGCGCAAGAGCTTACAGCAGCTACCAGCAGCGTCGAAAGGGAAAAACTGCTTTCGGAGCAACACCAGCAACTCACCACGCACCGGCAGCAACTGATCGATGCCATGGGTGGCAAAATTATCACTACCAAAGAAATCCTGGATCAAATCCGCCATCTCGAAAAACTTCTTAGCGGGATAATCAAACTGCTGCAACTACTTGGGGAGAAGGAAGTATTGCGCAAAGCTGAAGCGAAAACTGAGGAAGAGCTAAAGCAGATGAATGAACAGGTGGCGCAGGCAATGAAAAACTGCGACACCAGCAGCAAAGCCATCGAGATAGCCGACAGCCGCCTGGCGGAGCTGGAAGCTACCAAAACGCGCCAGGCACTCGAAGCCAACTACGAGCAGGCACGGCAACTTTTGCAGCCCGGGCAGCCCTGCCCGCTGTGCGGCGCTACCGAGCATCCCTTTGCCGAAGGACGGCCGGCGCATGTTTCGGATATCGAGCTTTTTATTAAAAAACAAAAAGAGGAAAAAACTGCGCTGGCAGAAAAACTCAAAGCGCAGCAGGAGCAGCTTAAAATTGCCTTTTCGGAAGTAAAAACGCGTGAACATACGCAGGCAACACAACAGCAGCGGCAAAAGGAGCTTGTGGTTGAAATTAAAAAAACCGAAAATTTGCTGCCTGAGGACGTTGCCGCAAACGATGTTTCGGCATTGCAATCGCAGCAGCAGCGTGCAGAAATGGATTTGGCTAAAGCCAAAAACAATCTCGATACCGTGCAGGAGTTTCTTGCGCTGGAACAAAATATTAAAACAGTTGCAGAGCTGACGGATAAAAACAGCGCGTTGCTTCTGCAGGAGCAAAACCTCGCCCGGCTGCTTGCTCCTTATGCTGTTTATCTTTCGGAGTGCAGGAATGATTATGTAAAAATCAGCAAAACGCTGGCAAATCAGCTCCATTATTATCGGACAGCGATCCGGCAGCAGCAGGAGAAAAAAGAGGAAAAAACGGCTGTTGATACCAAAATTGAAAACATTACAAAACGCCTGGAGGAATTAGCTTTAGCGAAGGGAAATCTTACCAAAGAGCAACAGGTGCAGCAAACGAAGTTTACGGAGCTACACGAACAGCGTGTCGGGCTTTTTGGTGAGAAGGATGTTGCTGCAGCGCAGCGCGATCTGACGCAACGGCAGCGTGCGGCCGAAAACCAGGCGGCGACCCTTGCCACGCAACTGGCGCGCAGCGAAACGGCCGAAGCAAACGAAAACCGGCAGCTCCTTAAGTTGGGTGAAGAGATAGAAAAGCGGAGTAAAGAATCGGAAGCGCTGGAGGCGACTTTGCAGCCGCAGCTTGCCGCAGCAAATATGGTATCGGTAAAGGAGGCGGCTGATGCACTGCTTCCTGCCGCCGAAGCGCGCCGCATCGAAGAGATGCTGACTGCTCACGACAAAGCGACGAGCCAGGCAGAGTTTCAGCGGAAGACGCTACAAGGGGAAATAGATGAACTGCAAAAAAATGACGATGCTGCGCTGACGGCGGAGATGCTGGTGGAGAAAAAAACCGCTGCCGACGAAGCGCTCGACCAGAACAACCAGCGCACGGGCGACCTGCGGCGGCGCCTGCAGGAGCACGACGAAAACACAAAACGGCACAGCAAGATTTTGCAGCAACTCAAAGCGCAGCAAAAAGAGTATCAGCGGTGGGACACCCTCAACAGGATTATGGGCGACGCGCAGGGCATGCGGTTTTCGCGCTTTGCGCAACGGCTCACGCTGCTGCATCTATTGGGTCGCGCCAACCAGCATCTGAAAAAACTCTCGGCACGCTACATCCTCATCAACGAAGGCAACGAGAACGAAGATGAACTATTCGTGATCGACACACTGCACGGCGACGAGCGACGCTCGGTGAATACGCTTTCCGGCGGCGAAAGTTTTATGGTGAGCCTGGCGCTGGCGCTGGGACTTTCGGATCTGGCCGGGAAAAAGACGCGCATCAACAGCCTCTTCATCGACGAAGGCTTTGGCAGCCTCGACCAGGAAACCCTCGACACAGCGCTCTCCACCCTCGAACGCCTGCAGCACGAAACCAACCGCACCATCGGCATCATCAGCCACGTGGCAGCGCTCAAAGAGCGCATCACCACACAAATAGAACTCACCAAAGATGCGGGCGGGAGGAGTAGCATTGTGGTGAGAGGGTGAGGCTAGAATGGAATTGTGGGTGGTGTGAAATGTGTTGGGGGTGATGGATGGCACTAAGAATAGAGCGGGTTGCAGAGCCCTTTCTTTTCTGTTTACCGTTATTTTTATTGTTTGGTTTATCGTTCATATTACTTTTCAGCCCGCATTATTTTTAGCGTTTGTTGTGGGGTCGTCGTTTATTTTTTTTAAGCATTTCCATTCACCATTAAATCGTAATAATTTTCTTTTGTCAAATTGATTTTTAGATTGAAATAACAATTTCCTCCATCTTCAACAATCAAAATATTTGTCCGATCATTAATTCCCCAATTTCCACAGAAACAGTTTACCCAAACTTCCATTTCTCCTTTTTCATTAATAACAGGAACGTATTGTCGTTTGTAGTGGTCAAGTTCGATTATAAAATGGTTTATTTTCAAATTGTACTCTGGGTGTTCTTTATGGATTTTATTGTACCGTCTCTCTTGTTCAGGATTATATTCCTTAATACATTCATTCAATATTTTTTCGATTGATTTTAAGTCCTTTTCAGTTAATTCTGTTGGTTTAGCATTTTTAAAAATCCAATAATTCGTTGAGTCAAAAAGGATAACTGTATATTTTGAGCTGTCAATTTTTATTTTTTCAACCTGACGAATTTCTTTCTCATGATTTTTTTCAATCTTTTTTTCAATTTGCCCACAACTTAAAATTATCAGGCTAATTATTATGTAAATAATGTTCTTCATTTTCGTCTTTTTACAATGCCCCAAAACGATTGTGTAAAGTTAAGTTGTCTAAATTTATCTTCATTTTTGTAACCCATTGATATCCGCTTTTGTGCATGTCCTGAAACTTCAGGCTGTGGCGCTGGATAGTCCCATGCCGGCTTTTCACTCTACCACTGAGCTTGCAACCTTTCTCAACCACCGCGATGCCGTGGCGGGTATTGTTAGCTGGTTGGATTGAATCCTTCTCCATTTTTCAGTAGAATATTTTTAGGATTCAAAATTAAACAAAATTCCCGGAGAAGATCATTTCAGCATCATATTTTTTCAGGATATTAAAACTGAGGCGGATAGAGGTGGTCGCAATTTGCGATAACTTTAGGACAAATTTTAGGGACAGACTATCTCTTTAGCATTAGCCCGACCTGATCAATAAATTCAATCATTTCCGTATGCATATCTTCCACTACTTCCTTATCAAATTTAATGAATGCATCATAATCTCCCCTTGTCCTGTTTTGATATGCATTCCTCAAAATCTTACCAAATTTCTTATCAATTTGTTCTGTCGAAACAAATTCTTTATTAAACCATCCTATCAATTGCCTATGCTTTGATGTCTCGTAGTGGTTCTTAAGCGCCAAAGCTGTCACTGCATAATAAAGACCATAATAAATCCGGTTTACTGCAACGATAAGTTTATCTGAATCGATAAGGAATCTGGACAAATCAATTGTCTCTTTGGCCTGCTCAAAACGATAGGCGATTAGGGCATCTCTTTCATTTTCACTTATCATGCTCGGAAACCTTCATTTAAAGCATTTACAAAAATGGGTTGTTTTCCTCTGGGAGAATTTAACTCGGGCTCACTAATAATATGTGTATCGGTTAATATCCCATATTTAAGATCGATCTCGTAACAGATATCAGAAATTTTTCTTTCTAATTTCCAATCGGCTTTATCTTTTACTAAAATCAGTATGTCGTAGTCAGAATCATCTTTGGACTTGTCGGTTAGTTGTGAACCAAACAAAACAACATCCTTCAACTTGTCGTGCAACAGGTTTTTCAGGCTATGCTTTAGATCAGTTAGTATTTGAATCTTATCGTTTGTCATAATCCTTTTGTTACCATCTCCAAAATTAAAAATCAAAATTAAACATAATTCCCGGAGAAGAAGATTTCATCATCATAATTCTCCTATCCTGAATAATTCATCACTTGCTTCAATAGAACACTGATCCGTCAGTAGCCGGACATGTGACGCAGATACAACGGATTTGCGCTGCCTGCCCCGCCTTATGCGGGGGATTTTTGTCTTTATCCGTGTAAATCTGCAACATCAGTGTTATCCGTGTTCTATAAATTTTTGTGAATAAACCAGGCCAAGGTTTACGCAATTATGAAAATTTCTTAAAAGAACCTCTTTTCCGGCCGCAGGTACCACACAGCGCACCGTCCTTCTGTTTATTACATTATTTTTGTGCTCCAAAAAATGCGCTATTCAAACAAAAATCTGTGACAACCAAAAAGAAAAAAAACATCCTCTTTCGCATCTTCCGCATTCTGTTTACGATTGTGGCGGGAGTGGTTGCCCTGCTGGTAGCGATTGCGCTTTTGCTCAACATCCCCGCCATCCAGACTTACGTTACCGGCCTCGTCGCCAGCAGCCTGCAAAAGAAACTCAACACCGAAATACGTGTGGGCGAGGTGAAGATAAAGCTGCCTGCGACGATTCACCTGGGCCACATCTACGTGGAAGACCAGCAGCAGGATACGCTGCTTTTTGTGGAGCGTATCGACGTAAACGCCAACCTGCTGAAACTTATCAGCCAGCAGGTTATAGTGCGGCGCCTGGAGATCGAACGCCTGACAACGCGCATAAAAAGAGGTACACCCGGAGCGCCGTTTAATTTCGATTTTATCCTCGAAGCCTTTGCCGGCGACACCACCCAAACCGACACCACCAGCAGCGCCTGGATCATCGGCATCAACAAAATTGCGCTTACGCAAATAGATGCCCGCTACACCGACAGCACCACCGGAATGGATGCCCGGTTGCTTTTGGGAGAGCTGAATCTGAATTTCGATGATTTCGATCTGGAGAAACCAACATTTGACGTGGATGAGCTTTCGCTGCAAAACACCACTGCGCGGCTGGAACAGTGGGACGTTGCCGGAGTTTCCTCAAACGCTTCCGCCAACACCGACACAGCCAGCATGAGTTTTCCTGAGATAGGCCTGAAACTATTGGCGCTCGACAGCATCATATTGCATTATCAAAATAGCAGCTCCGGCATGGTAGCCGATCTGAATCTGGGAAAGCTGCGGTTTGAGCCGGAGAATATCGATCTTGCTAATCAGATTTTGGATCTGGGGACATTAAAAATCTCCAATTCCAGAGGATCGCTTATCGTCGGGGGAGGCCTTGTGCCTCCCCTCCCAGATGAAAGGGGAGGCACAAGGCCTCCCCCGACGGGGCCTCCCCCGACAGCAGCTATCTTTCCGGATTGGAATATTACGATGCAGCAACTGCTGCTCAATGATCTCGATATTTCTTACAACATTCGCAATGCGCCGCCGGCAGCTTTCGGCCTGGATATGAACCACCTCGACCTGACCAATCTGACCCTCGACCTGCGCGACGTTTCGCTCAACGAAACCAATGCCGCAGCACAACTCCGCGGGCTGCAAGGAACAGTAAACGGCGAGGTGCAGGTGAAGAATGTTTCTTTCGGTGCATCGGTAACGCAAAACAAGGCGCAGCTCAACGATCTCTCGGTGGCCATCAATCAAACCAAAATAAATGGCAGCCTCCGCGCCGGCTTTGCTTCGCTGGCGCAAATCACCGAAAACCCGGGAGCTATCCAAATTGATCTTTCATTAAAAAACAGCTCGCTTTACACGCCGGATGTTTACTATCTGGCCGGGCTTAATCCGCGCGACTCTTTGTGGCGCCAGTACAATCACCTCAACGTGCAATTGGCCGCTGATGCAAAAGGTACGGTTGATAATCTCAATTTTAAAAATCTGACGATCGCCACCTTGCACACCACCTTGCTGGCTTCGGGTGAAGTTGCCAATGTCACACATCCTGAGCAACTGGCTTTCGATGTACGGCTCGACACGGTGCGCACCTCGCGGGGCGATCTGTACCGCCTGCTCGACACTACGTGGTTTGCCGGATTTACGCTGCCCGACACCATCGGATTAGCGCTTCAGGCGGCTGGCTCTATGGATTCGCTTCAGGCGAAACTCTGGTTTGCCTCAAATTTCGGGAATCTCTCTGCCGATGGTTTTTTCGACCGTCGCGGCAAGCAGCAACGCGACACGGCTGCCGTTCAGCTTGAGATACATCACATAGCGCTTGACAGATGGCTCAGCGATACCACTTTTGGAACTGCCAGCGTGCAAGCTATCGTCCACGCCAGCGGCATCACTGCCGACTCGATGGTGGCTGTAGCCGAAGCAAATATTAACGACCTTCGATACAACCGCTACAATTATCGCGACATCAACCTGCAGGCCAGCCTCTACGGAGAGCAGGCAGAAGCACACCTAACCAGCGACGACGTCAATGTGAGTTTTGATATGAACGCAATCACCACACTTAATGCCGAAGTGCAAACGGTGGTGGCTGACATCAACATCCATCTGCTTAACCTCTACGCCTTAAACTTTAGTACTTCCAAATTTGCTGTTGCGAGCCACATCAACATTAATGGCGAGTACAGCAGTGTGGATGATCTGAAAGCCGAAGTGGTGCTGAACCAAACGCAACTCATCAGCCAGGCCTCTTCCTACACCATCGACCGCATCCGGCTGCATCCGGTTTTTACGCCCGACAGCACCACCTTCGACATCAACTCCGACTTTTTGCAGCTTCATTACGAAAGCAATATTGTGGCAACACAAACCGATTCGCTGCTGCGGCTGGCAATGATGAAATATCTTGGCAAAGCAGATACCCTTTCGCTTCCTGCCGACAAATTTGCCGTGTTTAATATGGGATTGCAGCTCCCCGAAGATCTGAAATCGCAGTTGCTGCCGGGACTCGGCAGGGTTGATCTGGATACCATCGACGGGTCGTACAGCAGCAACAACAACCTGCTGCAACTTAACCTGAACGCTCCGCGCATCACCTATCAGAAGCTGGGTGTGGATAATTTATTTTTAAACGTCAACGGGCGCAGCGATTCACTCTCGGTGAAGGCCGGCTTTGACGAACTGCAATATGATACGCTGCGCCTGCGCCAGATTATCATTGATGAGTTTATCCGCGACGGCGAAATAATATCGAAGATCTCCGTTGCCGGCACAGGGTCTTCGCCTGATTATCTTTTCGATAATAATATTTCTATAAAAGACAGCGCTACACGTATCTCTTTTAATAAAAAAGGCCTTGTTTTAAAAGGTGAGCCGTGGAAAGTGCGGGAGGGAAATTTCCTGGAAGTGGGCGCCGGGAAGATGCAGGCGCATGATTTTGTTTTTAATAACGGGAACCAAAAAATCGGAATCATTACCACCGACAACACACAAAAATATATGGCTTCCGACTTCGAGCTGGGCAATCTGATCAGCATTGTTCAGCTCGAAACAGAGGCACGGATTATTCGGGGTAATCTGGATGCCGAAGTGGTGATACCAACCCACGAAAGGTTTTCGGGGATATATGCCGATATTGTCGTCAGCAACTTTCACTTTCTGGATACGCTCATCGGCGACATGCAGTTTCATCTCAAAGAAGCCACCGATGCGCTTTCGCTAAAATTTGAACTGGCCAGCGGCAGCAACTTTATCTCTGCCAAAGGAACGGTGGGCAAAAGTGATACTCCGCAGCCACTCGACATCAAAGCCACAGTCGACATCAATGATCTGGGGCGTTTTGAAGTGTTTTCATTTGGAAATCTTAAGGATGTGGATGGCGACCTGAAAGGCAGTTTTTCGATAAAAGGAAACACCCAGGCGCCGGACATTAAAGGAAAGCTCACTTTTATGAATGCCGAAATGACCATTGCTCCGCTCAACTTTCACGCTCGCCTGGGCAACGAAACCATCTCCATCGACAACCAGGGTGTGGCTTTGGATAAATTCACCATCGCCGATCACGATGGCAACAAGCTGATGGTTGACGGACGGCTGCTCACCGAAAATTTCGATAATTTTGGTTTTGATTTAAATATCAAAGCCAACGATTTTAAACCCATCAGCTCTACCCGCGACCAAAACAAAACCTATTACGGCTCGCTGGTATTCGATGCCGACATTGGCATAAAAGGCGACATGCAGCTTCCGGTGGTCACCGCCGATCTGACAATAAAACAAGGCACCGATTTTACCTATGTGTTGCCCGGCAGCCAGATAGAGATGGTCACCGCCGAGGGAATCGTGCGTTTTACCGGCGCTCTGCAACCCGCCGACACCATTTTTCGCAGCGACGCGCTCAAAAACGTTGCGGACACACTCATGAAAAAAGTACAGGGAATCGACCTCACGGCAAATTTGAAACTCGACCCTGAAGCCAAATTCACACTCTACATCGACCCGGTTTCGGGCGACTATGTGTGGGTTAGCGGCAAAGCCAACCTGAACATAAGCATCGACCCTGGCGGCACGCAAACCATCACCGGAACTTTTGAAGTTACCGACGGAGAGTATCAGATCTCGTTTTACGGGTTGGTAAAAAAGAACTTTGGATTTGTACCCGGCAGCACCATCACCTTTTCGGGCGACCCGATGAGCGCACGCTTGGATTTTACGGCAAGCTACACCGTGCGCGCTCAATCGGTGGCCCTGGTAAGCAACGAGAGCGCTGGCCTTACCGATGCTGAGAAAAATATGTTCCGCCAGCGGCTGCCTTACGAAGTGTTGCTCAACATCAAAGGGCAGCTCGAAGAACCGGAGATTGGCTTTGCCCTGCGTCTGCCCGACAAATACATGATTAATTATCCGCAGATAGCCAGCAAACTCAACCAGATAAATTCGGGCAACAATGAATCGGAGCTCAACAAGCAGGTTTTTGCTCTGCTGGTTACGGGCAGTTTTATCGCCGACGATCCGTTTGCCTCTGGTGGCGGCTCGCTCGAAAGCTTTGCCACTACTGCCGCGCGCAACAGCGTAAATGGTATCCTGGCCGAGCAGCTCAACAAGCTCTCGGGCAGATACATCAAAGGCGTCGACGTAACCTTTGATCTGAACTCTTACGAGGAATTTGAGGGCAGCAGCGCACAAACGCGCACGGAGCTGGATGTGCAAGTGAGCAAACGCCTCTTCGACGACCGCCTCACCATCGAAGCTTCCGGCACCTTCGACGTCAACGGCGGCTCACGACAATATTCTGCGCAAAGCACCCAACAAACTTATGGCGAATTTTCGGCTACCTACGACCTCACCAAAAGCGGCGACTATAAAGTGCGCGCTTATCACGAAAACGCCTTCGACCTGTTTGATGGCGAGGTAGCCTACGACGGCATAGCTTTTATTATCGAGAAAAGTTTTAATTCACTCTTCGCACGCCGCAAGGATAAGAAAAAAAATAAAAATGATCAGCAGCAACACAACCAGGAAGGAGTGAAAAATGAAGAGTAGAAATGTTGCTGTTTTGATCCTCCTCATCTGGGCGCTTGGCGCAATAACCGGATGTACCGGCCTGGGGAAAATTTCCGATGGAGAATATCTGTTTACCGGCGCCGACATCCACATCGATTCGGCTTCTTTATTATCAAATAAACAAAAAGCACGCTCCCAAACAGAAGCACTGATCCCTGCGACCAATACCAAAGTTTTTTGGATGCGCCCCTTTCTGGCCATTCATAACTTAGTGAAGGAGCCAAAGAAAGAAAAAGGTATCCGCTACTGGATAAAATACAAGCTGGGCGAACCTCCTGTGATGCTGGCCGACATTAATGTGGACGAACTGAACAATGCCATGGAAAATCGTTTGGTGAATCTCGGCCATTTTTCGGCCAGCTCCGGCTATGAGGTGCTGAAAAAAGAAAAAACAGCAAGCCTGGATTTTAATATCAAAATCTCGCGTCCTTATTATATCGAAAGCATAACCTTCCCGACTGACACCACACCGATGCGGGTAAAAATAAAGCAGGCAAAACCTGAAATGTTATTGCAGCCAGGCGATCCTTATGATCTGTCGAAATTTGTTGATGAGCGTGAACGTATCGAAAACGTGCTGAAAGACAAAGGTTATTTTTATTTCTCTGCCGATTATCTGCTTTTCGACGCTGACACCTCGGTGGGCAACAGGCAAATAGCCGTCGATATGAAGGTGAAACCCAATGCACCAAAACTTGCCCGCACTGCTTACCAGCTGAGGAATATTTATGTTTTGGATGATTATTCGCTCGACAACTATCACCCCGACACCACCCTAATTGACAACTACTTTTATCTCTCCGAAAACCATTATTTTAAACCGGAAACCATTTTGGATGCGGTGTTCCTGAGGGATGACAGCCTCTATTCCCGCAAGGATCACTACAACACGCTGAGCCACCTGATGGGTTTAGGAATTTATAAATATGCCAATGCCCGCTTCGTGGTGACCGATACTGCACGAGGACTTATGGATGCACGGTTTTATCTTACCCCCCAAAAAAAGATTTCGTTGGGCGCGCAGGGGAGTGCTGCTATTAAAACCAACAACTATGCAGGGCCGGGATTAAATCTATGTTTTAAAATCCGGAACACCTTCAAAGCCGCCGAAACATTTCAACTGAACCTCGGCGGCCGCTTCGAGACGCAATACAGCGGGCAATAC
>JAAYIU010000229.1 GCA_012523265.1 Bacteroidales bacterium
ATCTTATGAACAGCTCCAAACCTGAATTTTTATGCCTAATTTTGCCAAAACCTTTTTAGACTGGACTCAAAAATTTAAAATAAATAAAATGAGAATTTTACCAATATTTTTGATTCTGTCATTTGGATTAATGTTTATTAGCTTTGCTTCGGCGCAAAGCTGCGCAGACGCCGAACAGCTTGTTGGTAAGGGAGGCACTTTTATGAAAGCACAACACTTTAGCGAAGTCGCAGAAAACTATTTGCGTTATTTGAATGAAAAAAATCTGGAAGGCATCCTTTCGCTTTACGCGGATAGTGCTACTGTAGAAGATCCTGTTGGCAGCGAACGAGTGGAGGGTAAGGAAGCTTTACGGAAATTTTATTCGGGCGCTGTGAATATCGACCTAAAGTTAACGCGCACTGGCCCGGTGCGTGTTGCCGGAGTTGAAATAGCATTCCCTTTTCAGTTGCTGATGAACATAGATGGTGTACCAATGAGAACAGATATCATTGACGTATTCCGCTTTGATGAGGCCGGCAAGATTGTTTCGATGCGCGCATTCTGGGGGCCAACCAATCGCAAACCCGCGACAGAGTAACACGGCACAGCTTATTACGACGAGAAGAACATTTTCTCATTTTTAAAATCTGCTACCCGCCGAAAGCGTATTCGCATCAAAAAGCCTTTGGTTTAAAAACTTTTTGGTTAATGATGGAAGAAGAGTTGCCGGTAGCTCTGATAACGAAGAATCCCATTTTTTCAGCCATTCGGTCGCTGGCACCATCGGCAGTGATGAATGCCACTCCTCCGTAAATCTTTTTATCGGCATACTCGGGCAGGTAGCGTTTCGCCTTCCAAACCATTTTATGAAAATAATCTACATCATCAACCCTGAGTGTAGTTTTCACTTCAACAATTACAATTTCATGATTATTAACAGCGATGATGTCGAATTCAAAATTTTCGCCATCCTTATTACCCTTTACGCGTTGCAGCGTTTTCTCGACAGTGATTCCGCGTTCGTTTAGCAAATTTACCAAATCACCTTCTACCAGCGATTCGACAAGCTTGCCCCATTGTGAGGTGAACAGAGCTGACAACTCTTTGATTTTTTTATCGGTCTTTTTGAACTGCTTGTCAGTTTCCTGAAACTTTTTGTCTGTTTCTTTGAACTGCTTGTCTGTCTCCTTAAACTTTTTATCAGTTTCCTGAAATAGTTGCCAGATCTGGTCGAAATTGAGCGGTGGGCTGTAAGTTGCCAAAGGCTCGTTTATGTTATCGTTTTCCATTTTTCTGATGATTTGATTGTTACAAAAGTACAACAAAAGATCTGCAGTTTTGCTTTGCCACGCATGCATAAATCATTACATATTCTCGTAATATACGGGCCGATTTAGAAAAGGAAGAACGGGTTTTTGGAGTTCCGAAATTCTTTATACGTCATAAGCCAACGTACAGACCTACATTAGCACCTGCCGACCACGGATAAAACTTCGTGGGATCGCCATTAATCGCCGTAAGCGAACGACGATACACTGGTTCAATTCTGACGGACAATCGGTTCGTCGCCGCATAG
>JAAYIU010000308.1 GCA_012523265.1 Bacteroidales bacterium
GAACTGAATTACCGCTATTTGGGAAACTTAGAGAAAGAAGAAAACAACAGCAATGTGAATGAAACATTGCTAACGGCTTTTCTTACCAAAAAAGGATATACCAAAAACCAAATCAGCAAAGCCCTGTATGAGTTTTACAAAGCGGTAAACATCAACACCCACGACGACTTGTATCAGGCAAACAAAGAGGTGTATTCACAGCTTCGATATGGAATAAAAGTAAAAGAAGAAGCAGGCGAAAACAAGGAAACCGTTTACCTGATTGACTGGGAAAATCCGCTCGAAAACGACTTTGCCGTTGCCGAAGAAGTTACCATAAAAGGCGTTCACAACAAACGCCCCGACATTGTTATTTATGTTAATGGAATTGCTTTAGGTGCCTTGGAGTTGAAGCGCAGCACGATTTCAGTTTCCGAAGGCATCCGCCAAAGCAACGACAACCAAAAGCATATTTTCATTAAACCGTTTTTCACCGCCATTCAATTGGTTAAGGCTCGTCAGGATGTTGAGGGCTTGCGCTTTGCAGGTATCGACACATCTGAGAAATAGTATCAGAAATTGAAGGAAGTAAGCGAAGAATTTAACCCAAATGATACTTATCTGCTGGAACTAACAAAACCCATTCGGGAACAGGCAGCCAAAGCCGGAAACCTATTGGACAAAAACATCATTGAAATGCTCAACAAAGAGCGGTTGATTGAAATAATCCACAACTTTGTGGTGTTCGACCGGGGGCAAAAGAAATTTTGCCGACCAAATCAGTTTTTTGGTGTTAAAGCGGCGCAAGAATCGCTTCGCAACAAAGAGGGCGGTATTATATGGCACACGCAGGGAAGCGGAAAAAGTTTAACCATGGTTTGGCTTACCAAATGGATAAAAGAATACAACCCCAATGCCCGTGTTTTAATTGTAACCGACCGTGACGAACTCGACAAACAAATTGAAAAGGTATACAAAGGCGTAAGCGAAGATATTTACCGATGCAAGCCCCGAAACGGGAAAAGCGGTGGTGCGATGCTCATTGAAAAGCTAAACGAAACCGAACCTTGGCTTTTATGTTCGCTCATCCATAAATTCGGCAACAAAACAGAAGCCGATTACGATAGCTACCTTAACGAATTAAAAAACAGCTTGCCACGGGATTTTGCGCCCCAAGGCGATTTTTATGTGTTTGTAGATGAGTGCCACCGAACGCAAAGCGGCGACCTGCACAAAGCCATGAAACAGATATTGGGCGAAAAAGCCATTTTTATCGGTTTCACCGGTACGCCTTTAATGAAAAAGGATAAGCAAAAAAGTATTGAAATTTTCGGTAAATACATCCACACCTACAAATTCGATGAAGCAGTAAAAGACGGCGTTGTACTCGATTTGCGCTACGAAGCACGGGATATTGAGCAAAAAATTACCTCGCTCGATAAAATTGATACCTGGTTTGAAACCAAGACCAAAGGCTTAACCGATTTTGCAAAAACAGAACTGAAACAAAAATGGGGAACCATGAAAAAAGTCTTCAGTTCGGTTGGTCGTTTACAAAAAATTGTTGCCGATATTCTGCTCGACATGGAAACCCGTGAGCGTTTACAAAATGGCAGAGGAAACGCTCTTTTGGTTTCTGACAGTATTTACAATGCTTGCCGATATTATCAATTGTTTCAGGATTCAGGTTTTACCCGTTGTGCCATTGTAACATCGTTTGCCCCTTCACATGCCGACATAAAAGGAGAGGGCGAAAACCACACCGAAAAAATTAAGCAATACGAGATTTACCAGAAAATGCTCAACGGCAAAGCTCCCGAAGATTTTGAAGATGAAGTAAAAAAACGCTTCATCGACGAACCTGCACAAATGAAACTCCTCATTGTTGTTGATAAATTACTGACAGGTTTCGATGCCCCAAGTGCAACCTATTTATATATCGACAAAAGTATGCGCGACCATGGGTTGTTTCAGGCAATTTGCCGCGTAAACCGTTTGGATGGCGACGATAAGGAATATGGCTACATCATCGACTACAAAGACCTTTTCGGAAGCCTCGAAACAGCATACAACGACTTTACTTCAAAAGCATTTGAAGATTACGACAAGGAAGATGTGGAAGGCTTGCTATCCGATCGTTTGAACAAAGGCAAAGAGCGATTGGATGATGCGCTGGAAACCATTCGGGCATTATGCGAACCGGTTGTGCCACCAAAAGGCACGAAAGAATACATTCAATACTTCTGCGGAAATACTCAAATTGAAGCCGACTTAAAAGACACTGAACCACGCAGACATGCACTTTACAAAGCAGTAATTTCAGTAATTCGCGCCTACGCAAACATTGCAGACCAGTTAGAAGAAGCAGGCTACAAACCAAACGAAATTGAAAAAATTAAAGCGGAAATCAAACATTATGAGAATCTCCGCAAAGAAATACAACTGGCAAGTGGCGACTATGTGGATTTGAAACAATACGAACCCGCAATGCGCCATTTGATTGACAGTTACATTGGTGCA
>JAAYIU010000400.1 GCA_012523265.1 Bacteroidales bacterium
CGCCACACGTATCGTTACGCCCGACGATTCTGTTGTCGCGGTGCCCAATGCCGAGCTGATGAACTCCCCGGTATCCAATGCCAACAGCGGCGAGCTTAACTGCCAGGTAGTGGCCGAGATTTATCTGCCCATCGACGTCGACACGGAGTTGGTGCGAAAAATTGCCATTGAAGCGGCGCAGGTATCGCGGTATATCTATCTCAACAAGCCCGTTGTTGCTGTGTTTTTTAATGAAATAAAAGAACGCCGCTCCTACCTCAAGCTCCGCCTCAAAGCTTATGTGCTCGACATTCGGTACGAGTTCAATTTTAAAAGCGACATGACTGAACTCACCATTCGCGAACTGCTCAAAGCAGGGATTATTAAAAAAGAAGAACTATTTTAATAAAAAATCCGTAGCCCAGGCCTAAAGGCCTGGGCTACGGATAGATGGAGCATGAAGGTCTGGGCTACGGATAATTGGGGCCTGAAGTGAAATTATTGCTTTGTAATTTTTTCGACTTGCAGGCCTTTGTTGGTTTGAATTACCAAAACATACAAGCCGCTGTTGAATCCCGACAAATCCACGGAAGTGCTCGTGCCGTCCCAGCGCTCGAAGTGCATCAGGTTGCCGGAGCTGTTGTAAATCCAGATGACAGAACCCGGTTCGTAACCAGAGCCATCTACATCGAGATGAACCAAGCCATGTGTAGGATTGGGATAAACGGTGGTGGTGGTTTCTGCTTGCAGTGCCTGCGGAATGCTGGTGTAAAGACCGGCTTCTATCGGCAACTCCGAAAAAATCACCAGATTACAAGCCACATCCAGAAACGGGTTGTAGCCATCGTTGCAATTGGGGCAAGTGGTTCCGGTAATACAATTGGGGTTGTTGGGATGACAATAATCCACATAATCTTCGTCGAAAATATATTTAAGCTCTACGGTGGGCTGGTTGATGAAGGGCGTCATGTTGTAGTCGAACCAGGGAGCAATGGAGCCAGGGCACCAGCCGGCACGATTGTGAAACCAGGTACCGTTTTGTGGCTGACAACCATCGGGATTGGGATTGCAAATCTGCCAGTTGTGCTGCTCAAAGGTTTGCGTTCCATTCACCCAGATATGATGGGTATCTTCGTGAAACTCCGCTGCGTTGCCGGTGTTGTTGTCGCCCCAGGCATGTCCGGTTCCCACCAGTTTGAGTGTGGAGGCCGATACGCCTGCAGGAAATGAAAAACTATAAGGCTCTACCGGCTGCAGGTCGGCCAGGTCGCCAAAAGGATACTCCTGATGCCACACCGGGCTTACAGCGCTGTACTTATGATCGGGGGTGCCGGTGTGATAATAGAGCGACAGATTCCACAAATATCCATTGTCGAAAGTAACGCAACTGATGCGGAATTTCGTTTTGCCCTGCAATATCCAGCGGTAGTCGGTGAGGTCGATGCTGTGCGAACAGGCTTTTTTGTATGGCGTAATGTAGCGGATAATCTCTATCCATTTTCCGTTGGGACCCAAAGCTTCCACGCGAGCAATGCGATCCCATTCGCCACAGCCCCCGGCAGGACATGCCAGCTCAAGCGTACCGGTGATGTTGTCGAATGCGCCCTGGTAGCTTGGCAATTCGGCTTCCACAATCGCTTCGGGAATGCTGGTATAGATCCAGATATCGCTAAAGGCGGCTACATCCTGATCCGTAACATTGTCGGTGACGTTGATCTGTGCAGTTTTGGTGTTGACAGCGCCGTAATTGTTGGTAGAAACCACACTTACTTCGTAGCTGCCAAAAGCCGGCGGCTGCCAGTAAGCGGTATAATGGCCATTGTACCAATTGATTGGATCAATCGTTTCGCCATTTATCATAAATTTTACGGATTGAATGCTGAAGAGATGCTGGTTGTCGATCATCGAATAGGTAGCCAGTGGTATCATGTCGAGGCCGGGCACAAAAACGTCGCCTTGCAGCGGGCTGCGCAGGTCGAGTTCGGGAGCATAGGTGTAGGGATTTATCACCAGAAAAGTATTAAGGAGGTCGGCAGCCGGCTCATAAATTTCATTTCCCGGCTGGCTGGCTTTCACCACTACCACTCCCTCTGTACCCTCCAGCGTTATGGTGTTGCCCTCTATGGTTGCCGGTCCTGACTCGATGGTAAAAAATACTTCCAGCCCCGAGCTTGCTTCGGCAGATATTTCAAAAGGCTCGTCGATGGTCAGATGGTTGGGAATCTGCGGGAAGGTGATCGCCTGAAACCCGGGGTTGAGGTCGCCGCCAAAGTTGGAGGTCTCGCCCTCCATGGCAAAGTTCATCAGGTCGGCATCGCGGTCGCTGCCACCTGTTTCGCTGATGAGTTTGGTAATGGTGGTGTTGTTGCCACCAGGCACGCCCTGATTAAATTTATAATAGAGCACCAGTCCGTCAGGAGTTCCGGTAATTTCGTTATCGACGATGTCCTGCACTTCGCTGGCCGAAAGTCCTTTATTCCACGCCGACACTTCGTCGATGCGTCCGCCAAACACAAAGTTAAAGCCGGCGCCCAGCGGGCTTTTGCCAATAGCGAAAGGCATGTCGGCATTGGTGAGCGTGCCCGAAGCCGGAGCGCTGCCGGCAAGAATGCCATTTACGTAGAGCTTCACCGCAGTGCCGTCGTACACCCAGGCAAAATGTTGCCACACCTGTGGCACCACCGTAAATGGCGGAGTAACGAATTCACACATCCCGCCGGTACCTGCCAGGCGGCATTCAATTACGCCATCGTTGAGGATTATCAAATAAAAACCACTCGACCCATCGCGAAAGCCCATCATGCCCTGGCCATACGCCAGCTCGTCGCAATAAAACCAGCCGGTGATCGACATGGCCGTTTTATTTACGACGTATTGCCCGCCGCCTTCCAGTATCGCAAAGTCATCCACACGGTCGAAGTGCAGATATTGGTTTGATTGGGAGAACCCCTCCCCTGCCCCGGCGATCATGATCGCCATCAGCAGCCAGATGTAGATTTTTTTCATACGTATTAAAATTTTAAATGTTACTAATAATAAGGTGTTGATTAGTTTTTTTAGGCTCTGATATTATTTATTGTGTGTAGCTCATCTGCAGCATCTCAGTAACCCTGCACTTTAGGGCGGGGCCAGAAAGCACTTCGAGAAACCGGCGGGCTTTAGCCCGCAATATTTTTACATCAATATCTTTCCATGAACTCATCATAACATGCTCTTTATTTGGGCTAAAGCCCACTGAAATCTTTCGCCCTGTATCCCCGGCCTAAAGCCCGGGGTTAGTGATCAGCCTGTTCAAATTCCAAAACTCAAAAGACAAACATCAAATAAGTCACAATTTTTTAAAATTCAATAGCCAGGTTTCGACAAGCTCAACCACCTCGGCGACTTTGAGCTTCGGAATTTATTGGTCATTGTTTACATCGGCTGCCGACAGTTGGAATTTGCTATTTGGAATTTATTTGGAATTTGTTATTTGCTATTTGGAATTTAACCTTTCATTCCTGATCTTTAATACACCGCACCGAAAAAGCATTTTCACGGCTGGTATTTCCTTTTTTCACGTCGGCATGGGTGTAGGAGAGCAATCTGTAAAAGGCATCTGTTTGGCCGTCGGGTGTAGCCGTCCAGTACCAGGCACTTTGATGCAATTGCTCTGACCGGGCTGTTTCGGCGTGACGCAGTCCGCCGGGAAGCGCCGTAAAGCCAACCGTATTGCCGGCTCCGGTATTGGGATTGAACCACGGGTCGAATCCGGTAGCTTTCATCCGTCCGCCGGCGTTGCTTCCACGCCAACCCTTGGCAAGCCATACGCTGTCGGTTTGGCTATACAAGCTGTCGAGGGATGCTTCGAGCTGGCGCCACTCGGCGTCGTCGGGAATGTGCCATCCTTCGGGGCAAATGCCACGCTGGCTGCTGTCGGTGTACTGCATCATCTCGTCCCAGGTATAAAGCGCGCCATAAATCGCGCAATTTGCAGGATCGTTGCGATAACAAAATTTCTCGATGGTATCGTTGTTTTTGGCGGTATCCGCAGCAGCGAGCATCACGCCCACGTCCATATTTTCGCGCAACCAGCACTGGTCGCCAATTTTTACGGTATGATACGTACGCCCGGCATATACTATTTCGGAAGCATCCGGACATGGCGTTCCTGTATTTTGTGGCTTAGGCGCCGGTGCTGCATCATCGGAGTCGTTGCACGAAAGTGCAAAAAACATTATCGAAAGAAACCAAATCCATTTTCTGTTCATCATTGTCTTTTTTTTATTAATAACAAAATCTTATTCCATCCACCAAACTTTCACGGTGGACATATCGCCACCCATGGCGGCACTTTGCGCCGACCAGTTGGCGTTGTTGTGTTCCGACTCGCTGGGCGGATACGGAAGCCTGAAAAAACTAATCGGGTCACCTTCACGGGGGGTGCGGTTGGTACGTCGCACCAGACTAAATGCCTCCCACGGCTGGCGGAAAGCATCGAGCCAACGCTGGGCATAAAGCAGGTCGAGTTTTTCTTCATCATTTTCCAAAGAGAAAATCTTGTTGGCTGCATCGTATTTGTTGGCTTGCTCATAGAGCGGAGAGGTGTAGAGCCAGATGGCAGAATTATCATGCAACTGACCCCAAAAATCCATGGATGCAATTACGCCGGTAAAATATTCGGCAGCAGCCTCGTTCGCATTCTGCGCCATGCCGATACCCCGGAAATAAGCTTCCGACAAAATAAAATGATACTCAGCTCCTGTGAGAATAATCTCCGGAATATCGTTTTCGTCGCGGATCAGATAATAGTTGAAAGGTGAATAAATGTTGCCGGTGCCTTTGATGGTGTAGTTCAGGTCGCGATGCAAGCCATAAGGTATGCCGCCGGCGGACGGGGTGTTGGCGTCGGGAATTTGCGGAAACGCCACCCAGTTGCCGGCATTGTTGGTTTCAAAAAAAAGAAAAGCTCTCGGGTCGTAGAAACCGCTTCCGTTGATGCTGTCGTTGACGCTCATGGCGTCGCGGATGGTAGTTCCCATGCGCAGATTTTTGTGCTCGCGAAACGACCAGTTGGTGCTTTCGCGCAGCCAGCTTTGTGCCCGTGGCATCATCACTACATTTTCGGCACCTTTTATCACCGGCAGGTTGTTGCCGATTATCTCGCTGATAATTTCGGCAGCCAGTTCGGGACGTTTTTCGGCCATGCGCATGGCATGGCGCAGCCGCAGCGAGTTTGCGAATTTCTTCCAGCGCAGCATTTGTCCGTCGAAGAGCTTGTCGTAAGCAGCGATGCTAAAGAAAGTGCCTCCGGTGGAAGTCTCATTTGTCAGGCTGATATGCTCGGAGGCCCATTTGAGTTCGTCGAGCAGGAAAACATAAATATCCTCTTGCGAATCGTAAGCCGGATGCAGAAACTCGGTTCCTTCATAGCCACGTCCTGCGCCGAAGAACGGCATATCGCCAAACAAGTCAGTCACGCGGAAAGTCTTATAAGCCAGCAGAATTTTCACCATAGCACGCACATTGTCGAGCGAGTCGGGATGTGCCGGGTCGTCGATGGCTTCCAGCCGCCGCTCGATGTCGCGGATGTGCGCCAGGGCCACATAATATTCCGTCCAGAATTCTTCGGTGCCAATGCTTAGGTTTGACCAGGATTGGCTGGTGAGTGCTGCCAGTTGCGTTTGCGGATAAAGCACTTCGTTGTGCACGTAAAACTGCTCGTTCCATCCCAGGCGCAACGAAGCGGTAACGGTGTTAAACAGCGGCCCGATGCTGGTAATGGTGGTGGCGTAAGGGTTTTTGTTGAGTTCGTCAAAATCTTTTTTGCAAGCCGCAAAAGGTACCAGCATAGCGAGCATTGTAACCAGCAATATTTTATTTTTCATCATCGTCAAAAATCTTTTGAAATTCATTTTTAATAATTAAAAACTAAAAGGAAGCGGTGATGCCAAACGACACGGAGCGTGAGCCGGGATACGATGCCCACTCCAGACCCTGTGCGTTGCCCGATCCCATCAGCCCTTCCGGGTTTATCTTGTTGGGCAGCGAGGAGTAGAAATAAAACAGATCGCGCCCCACCACATTCACCGACAGGCTCTGAAATATTTTCGTCTTTTCCACCACCTTCACCGGAACATTATACGAGAGCGCAATTTCGCGCATCTTCACCCAGGTGTTGTCCATAATGCCGGGTTTAGAGATCACTTTTCCCCATCCGCCGGCATTGGGCATGTATTTAAAATAATAATGCACTACCTTATCGTTAGGCGTGCCGTCTTCGTAGACGCCGGGCAAAACCACACCTACATTGCGCGTGACGCCCTCTTCGTCGGTATAAGGCAGCCCTCCGCCCTGACGTTCCAGGAGGGTCTCGGGCGCCTGGCCGGTTTGCATCGCTATCACCTGCGAGCCGCAGTAGATATCGCCACCCCATTTGGTATCGACAAGCGTGGAGAGCGTAAAGCCTTTGTAGATAAAACGCGTGGTCCAGCCGCCGATAAAATCGGGCGAGGCGTTACCGATCGGCACACGGTTGTCGGTAATTTTATAGGTGGTGCCGTCGTCGGAAAGGATGGGCTGACCATTTTCGTGATACACGTAATCGTAGCCCACGATGGTTCCATACTCGTCGCCTTCGCGCACGGCAATGGCCGGACCGTTAAGCCCCCAGATGTTGCCCAGCTCAAGAGGCTCGGAGCTGGAGCCAAGACTAACCACATAGTTGCGGTTGCGGCTGAAGTTTAAGCCTGTTTCGATTACCAGCGAAGCGCGGTTTAACACCACCAGGTTCATAATAAATTCAAAGCCGCTGTTTTCGAGTTCTCCGTTGTTGATCACCGTGCCGGTAGCTCCCGAAGAAGCAGGCACCGGCAGGGTAAGAATCTGGTTGTCGGACATGATATGATACCAGGTAAAATCCAGGCTCAGGTGCTCATCAAACAAACCCAGGGTAGTTCCTATCTCAAAGGATTTGGCCTCCTGCGGTGCCAGGTCAAGCGGCGGAATGGTGCGGTCGAGCGAAGAGGTTTGCGTATTGCCGAAAAGGCCTGAATAATAAACGTAATCGAGCTGGTAGGGCTGTGTGTCGGTAGCGGCTTTGGCCAACGAGCCTTTTATTTTCCAAAAACTCAGCAGATGGCTTTTGATACCAAAGGCTTCGGTGGCGATAAAACTCATCGACAGGGAAGGGTAGAAATAGGAGTTGTTGCCGGGTGGCAATGTTGACGACCAGTCGTTGCGCCCGGTGATTTCAGCAAAGAGGTAATTGTCGTAGCTCAGATTCAGAAAAGCATACATCGAGTTGATGTCTTTGTCGTTGCGTTCTTCGCGGCGGTTGCCGGAGCTATAGATGATCTGTTCGGGGTCTTCGAAGTTGGAAGAGATAAAAAGCCACGGGTCGATCCACTTGCCACTCTTGGCGCGGGTGCGATAATAGCGCCGCTGATATTGGGTTCCGCCCACCGAGAGTTTGGCGCCCAGTTTACTACCGAAAAGCTCATCGCGATAAGCCGTGATCAGGAAATCGTTGTTGAAAGTTTTAAGACGCGAAAGTTCATTTTCATAATAGCCATCCAGGATGCCGGCGATGTCGGCAGGATTGTTTCGGGTTTCGCGTTGGTCGGTGGTAAGGTCGAGTCCCAGGCGTCCCGAAGCGGTGAGCCACGGGGTGATGCTCCAGCTAAGGCCAAAGGAGCCGATGAGTTTATCGCGCGAAAGCGCCGTATTATTATTATAAAATTCCCACCAGTTGTAGGGCGAAATGTACTCAAACGGATAGTTGCCGCCCCAATCGTTGCGGCTGCCATCGGGATTGGCATAGTTGGCAGCTTCGATGCCCTTCCAACTGCGTGGCCACGAATAGAGCGAAGCCTTGGTGAACGAACTGTACGACTCGCCAATGTTGGGGCTGTTCAGCCGGTTGTAATTGATGTAGGAAACGGCTACGTCGGCTTTTAGTTTTTCAGAAATATTGATGTTCGATCCCAGATTAACGATGGTTTGGTCGTAGTTGCTGTTGGGGATAATGGGCGTGTGATCGGTGCGCGTAAACGACACGCGGACAGTCCCCATGTCGCTGCCACCGGAAAAAGCAACATTGTGCGAAGAGCTGTTGCCATCGCCAAAATATGATTTCAGATTGTCGGGTTGTGGCGACCAGGGACGCATTTTTCCATCCCACCATTTCACCATCTGACCTTTCATTTCAGGACCCCAC
>JAAYIU010000437.1 GCA_012523265.1 Bacteroidales bacterium
GCGTCAAAATCCATCAAGAACCCGATCCAGATTACATTCAAGAAGATAGAATAGAGCTAATTTTCTAGTATCGATATTCAATAACCACAGAGTTCACAAAGATTTTCACAGAGTTCACAGAGATATTCCTCCGTGTTCTTTGCGTCTTCTATGCGTTCTCTGCGGTTAAAAAATATTTAGCGGCAATTCGGCACCATTGGCGGAAATTAGCGGACAGTCAAAAGCATCCGCGAATTCAGACGAATCAAGCGAATGAACACGAAAAAAGCATTAAGAACCTTTCCTCTGCGTCTCCGCGTCTCAGCGGTGAAAAACAAAGAAAAACCACAGAGGACAAGTCATCCCACTTAATACTTAATAATTTCTCACCTCTCACTTCTCACCTCTCACTTCTCACCTCTCACTTTCAACCTCTTCCTCCACAAAATACATCTCAAAGGAAAGTCCGTTTTTTACTTCCACCTGTCCGCGGGGCGTACATTGGAAATGATCCTTCACCAGGAGCCAGGTGGCGCGCGAAATATTTATCTTGCCTACTTCGCCGCCCGATTCCATGCGTGAGGCAATGTTGACGGTGTCGCCCCAGATGTCGTAGGCGAATTTACGGTTGCCCACGATACCGGCTACTACCGGGCCGGTGTGCAGGCCAATTCGCGCTTCAAACCACTGCATTCCGGCTGCCTGCCGTTGTTGTTTATATTCCTCCATAAACCGACGGATGGCGCAGGCGGCGCGCACGGCATCCACAGGATTGGTAGTATTGGCCAGAGGTAGCCCGGCAGCACACATGTATGAGTCGCCGATGGTCTTGATTTTTTCGACGTGGTGCTGCGTGATGATGTCGTCGAAATGTTTGTAGCAATAGTCGATTTCGGCTACCAGCGCTTCGGGTTCCATTTCTCCGGCCATTTGCACAAATCCTTTGAAGTCGGTGAAAAGAACTGTCACCTGATCGTATTTGCGAGCTTTGGATGTGCCGCTGTTTTTGAGTTCTTCGGCAGTTTCGGAAGGCAGGATATTTAGCAGCAGGTCGTCGGAGCGTTGGCGTTCGTGGGTGATCACCCGGTTTTTGTCCTCCAGCTCGCGACGGGTGCGCTGCACGTAGCGGTAGCGGTGCAGCAGCAGCAGGGCGACAGCCAAAAATAATGCTCCGATAACGATGATTAGGTTGCGCAACTGCTTTTGGCGTTGGAGCTGGAGCTTTTGTATTTCGATATTTTTGGCAAACAGCTCTATTTCTTTATCAGATTTCTCTTTTACATAAGCATTCACGCTCATCTGCGACTTGCTTTTTTCGATGTTTTGCAGCGAGTCGCGCAGAGAGATGTATTTTTCGTTGTATTCAAAAGCGTGTTTATAATCATCGATACCCTGATAGGCTTTGCTCAGCTCCTTATAAACATCTACCAGGATGCTGCGATAGTTCATTTCAAGCGCAAGCTGTTGTGTTTCGTTAAGCACCTGAAGCGCCGCGGTATGTTTCTTCTTTCGGTTCAAAAGATCGCCTTGTGCAACCATTAAATTTAAAATCCCATATTGATCGTTTACCTGGTGCGCCAGGTCAAGCGCTGTATCCAGGTTAGCGGCGGCAAGTCCGATTTCATTTTTGTCGAGATAGAGATACACGAGCGCCTGATAAGCATATTCGAGCTTGTACAAGTCGTGGCTTTGTCGGTGCAGGCTAATGGCTTTTTGATGATAATAAAAGGCCGAATCATATTGTTCGAGCGCCTGAAATGCAACGCCGATATTCGAGAGGTTGGTAGCGTATTTGGCGGTGTCGTGGCTTTTCAAATTGTAGCGCATCGCATTGCGAAAGTAATCGAGCGCAATGCCGGGGCTTTTCATCTCGTGGTAGCGCAGCCCAATGTTGTTGAGTGCCACGGCCATGCGCATGGTGTCGTGTTGGCTTTCGGCCAGCGAGAGCAACTCCAGCAGATAGTCGATCGAGGTAGAATATTCGCCCATGAGCGAATAAACGATGCTCAGGTTGTTGTAAACCGAAGCGGCAAGATTCCAAAGATTATTTTCTTTCGCAATTTCCAGACATTGCTCGTATTTTGCTATCGCAGCCGGATAGTTACTTTGCTCGAGCATCATGCCCTGAAGGTTGAGTGCGGTGGCAATTCCGGGATAAAAACCTTCGCGCTTCGACAAGTTATAGAGCTGTTCGGCATAATAGGAAACCGTGTCAGGATGGCTACTGCTCAGGTCGTACATTGCTGCAGTCAGATCCATGAGCAGCAGGCTGTCGGCGGGTTGCTTCAATATTTCTAAAAACAAGCTGTCGCATAATGCAATTTTCTTTTCGGCCTGTGAATATGAGAACAGAGCTATCAAAAGCAAAAGCAACAGAAGCAGTTTTTTAGCGTGCATTTTTCACTTTATTAATTACAAATTCAGCGATATGGTTTATGGGCAGCACGTATTGCGCAGCGCCAATTTTTTCGGCTTCTTTGGGCATTCCGTATACTACGCTTGTGGCTTGATCTTGAGCGATAGTCAGTGCTCCCGCCTGTTTCATTAAGAGCATGCCGGCGGCACCGTCAGCGCCCATTCCTGTAAGTAGAATGCCTGAAGCGTTGCTTCCGGCCACACGCGCTGCCGAATTAAAAAGTACATCCACGGCAGGGCGGTGCCGGTTGACCAGCGCGCCGCTATAAACGTCAGCGCAAAAGCCGTCAGCGCAGCGTTTGATAGCCGTATGAAAACCACCGGGCGCTATCAGCACTTTGCCGGCGGTGAGTTTTTCTCCATTTTCAGCTTCCTTCACCCGAAATGGAAATAAGCTGTTGAGCCTTTCGGCAAATGTTCGTGTAAAGCCCGCCGGCATATGCTGCACAACGATTACCGGCGGCGTGTTGGCAGGAAGCCCGGCCAGGAGTGTCTGGATGGCTTCCGTGCCACCGGTGGAGGCGCCAATAGCAATGATTGTTTTGTTATTAAAACCAAAAGCCGACACTGCATTAGCGGATTGCGCGGAGGCTTTCGGCAGTCGGGTCATATTGCGGCGAAGTGGCCGCGACATGCTGGCGGCTATCACGGCATCGACAATCTGAATACAGCTTTCGCTGATGTTTTCCTGATTGATAAGATTGGGTTTATGGATGACCTCCACAGCGCCATATTCCAATGCCCTGATCACTTCGGGGGAGCCTTTGCGCGTAAGGCTCGAAATCACCACTACCGGCACAGGGTGCTGTGTCATAATGCGATGAAGAAACGTAAGCCCGTCCATGCGAGGCATGTCCAGGTCGAGGGTGATCACGTCAGGAATTTCTTTTTTCATACAGGCTGCCGCCACATAAGGGTTGGGGGCTGTGGCAATAATTTCGATCAGCCCCGAGCGCTCAAGTATCCCGGTCAGCGAATGTCGGATTACAGCGGAATCATCGACAATTAATACACGAATTTTTTTCATAATAAAACTGGCTGTTGACGCATTCATCTCTTTTGTCCACCATTCAAAGATATTTCTGCATCACCTCGCCGGTTTGTGTGTTAAAGAATATTTTACGTCCGCGGGTGCCGCCGGTGCTGCCTTTGGCTATTTGGATGCCATAGTCTGCATAAATATCAAAAGCCAACTCAACATTGTGCTGACCAATATCAAAAACCCTTGCGGTATCGTCGAGTATTCTGGCGCCGCCAAAAAATTTGGCAATAAGGTTTTCTGTTTTGCTGCCGTTGTTTAGCATTTTCTTTACCAGCAGATCGTTGGCAATATTTCCATATTTTGGTGAAGCCAATCCTACACCATTCCACAGCGGCAGCATGTAATGGTTCATCCCGCCGGTGTTTTTCGCTCTGTCCCACAGGCACACAGCCACACACGATCCCAAAATAGTATTGAGGATGATGGGCTGCTGTGCCACAAAAAGGGCTGATGAGTAAATGTATTTCGCCTGCAGGTTGTTCATTATCACACCTAAAACAATTCACTTTGGTCGAAGAGAAAATCCTCTCCATGGGTGGCTGAGCCGCTGCTGTCGGTGGTATGTGTACGATCCGGAATTCGGATGATAAAGGTGCTGCCATGATCGCGCTGGCTATGCAATTTTATTTCGCCGCCAAGAAGCTCAAGGTAATATTTTGTCAGTGGAAGCCCCAGGCCATGTCCTTGGCCGGGTGTAGCCACGGCAGGGTTTATTCTGCTGAACCGGTCGAAGATGCGCTCATGGTCAGCACTGTCGATACCGGAGCCATGGTCGGTTACGGCAATGGACACCATTTCTTCTTTGTGCGTTAGCGCAATATTCACCTCGGTACCGTGATAGGTGTATTGCACAGCATTCATAATCAGATTTTCGAGGATGAGTTGCAGCTTTTGCGGATCGCTGCGAATAATGAGTTTGTCAGGCGAAAACCCGTCATAAACAAAGCGTACATTTCTGTCGGCAGCAATTTTTTTAAACTTTGCAGTAATGTCTTTGACCGCCTGCATAATGTCAAAATCATAAAATTCTATCGCCACATCACCGGCTTCTATCTCGGCAGAGGCAAAGATGTTGTGCCATTGGAAATCGAGATGTACCGCTTCCTGATAGATCAGTGCTGCCCGGCGACGAATCTCTTCTGCTGGCAGGTTTTCATTCGCGCTAAGCGATTCCGATAAACTGAGTATCGCCGTGAGCGGGTTGATGATCTCGTTGCGTGCATTCGACAGAAAGTTCGTTTTCAGCCGCTCTGCCTCAATGAGTTTGCGATTCACCTGCCGGAGCGTACGGTTGAGCTGTTCCAGTTCTTCGTAAGCCTGGCTGCGCTGGTCGATGCGCCGCTGCAGTTCGTCGATAAGTTGCCGGTCGGTAAGTGATGTCATAGTTTATGGTGTAATGTCAGTTCTGGTAATGATGGTAAAAATTCCAAATTCCAAATCTCAAATAAATTCCAAAAAGCAAATTCCAAAAACAAATATTGGTGGCATGCAGCAGTTTGGATTTTTGATTGTTTACACCAACTACTGGTGGTTGCCTTGTTGTGATTTGTTTTTTACAGCTTAAATCTTTTGATACACAGCGGGTGCTACCCTTTTCAGTGGGCGCCACAAGTCGTTTGATAAGGATTCGGAGTGACCAATAAAAAAATACCCGCCCGGACGCAGTTTTTTAAGCAGCGCCCGCACTACGCGCAACTGCACCGCACGATCGAAATAAATCAACGTGTTGCGGCAAAAGATGGCATCAAAGTCTTTCTGCTGAAAGCGCTCTGTTTGCATTAGATTTTGCCTTTCAAACTGCACCTTCTGTCGCAGTGCCGAAACGATACGCACCCTCTTGGCTGTCCGGTCGCGGCTGCGCAAGAGGTAGTTCTGGCGCAGACTCAGCGGTATCACCTGGGTTTTGCTTTCGGGATAGATGGCCAGGGTAGCTTGTCGCAATGCTGTTGCCGAGATGTCGGTAGCCACAATTTTAAAATTGAAACGAGGATGCAATGATTTGAACTCACTCATGATAATGGCCATCGTGTAAGCCTCTTCGCCTGTGGAGCATCCGGCACTCCATATTTTAAAGGATGGATCTTCGGAATGCTGGTAATGATCGATAAAGACATTTTTGTATAAAAAATCAAAATGATCGGGTTCGCGGAAGAAATCGGTTTTGTTGGTAGTCACCGCGTCGATCATGTGGACAAGCTCAATCTGCCGGCCACGGCTGCTGAACAAAAAAGTGATATAGGTGGCGAAGTCGCTGCACGCGTTTATCTTCAGGCGCGAGCGCAGGCTGCTTTGGAGCATCAGCTTCTTATGCGGCGGCAGGTGGATGCCGTACTCGCGGAAGATAAATTCGCTGAGCCGCCCAAAGTCGGCCTGGCTCATCTCTGTCTTATAAAGCCTATGTAGTTCGTTGGTCTGCACCGGGTTTTAGGTGGTTGCGAAAATCTGTTTGTTAATAATTAATTTGTATCAAACCAGTCTTTTCAGCATCGCTTCGTCGGCTTCGTTGGGCAGTGTCACTTTCAGGTTGGGATTGTTTTCCATCGCCCGCTTTATAGCCGAAATGGCGCCGGGGTTGCGCGCCCAGTTGCGGCGTGCGATACCATTATTAACATCCCAGTAAAGCATCGATTTCAAACGTCGGTCGGCATCGTCGGAGCCGTCGAGCAGCATCCCGAAACCACCGTTGATCACTTCGCCCCAGCCAACGCCGCCGCCATTGTGTATCGATACCCAGGTGGCGCCGCGGAAGGCGTCGCCGATAACGTTCTGGATGGCCATGTCGGCGGTAAACTGCGATCCGTCGTAGATGTTGGAGGTTTCGCGAAAAGGCGAATCGGTGCCCGACACATCGTGGTGGTCGCGCCCCAGCACTACCGGCGCTGATATCTGGCCTGAGCGTATGGCTTGGTTAAAAGCTTCGGCAATGCGGATGCGTCCTTCGGCATCGGCGTAGAGTATGCGTGCCTGCGATCCTACTACCAACTTGTTTTCTTTGGCACCTTTTATCCACCTGATGTTGTCGTGCATCTGCTGGGTAATTTCCTCAGGCACCGTGGCGGCAATTTCTTCGAGCACTTTTATGGCAATCTGATCGGTGGTGTCGAGGTCGGCAGGGTTGCCCGAAGCGCACACCCAGCGGAAAGGGCCATAGCCGTAGTCGAAGCACATCGGCCCCATGATGTCCTGCACGTACGACGGGTAGCGGTAGCCGCCTTTTTCGTCGAAAACGTCGGCTCCGGCGCGACCTGATTCCAGCAGGAAAGCATTGCCATAGTCAAAGAAATACATGCCGCGGGCAGTTATATCGTTGATGGCTTTCACCTGCCGGCGCAGCGAATCTTTTACAGCAGCAGCGAATTGTTTTGGGTCTTCAGCCATCATTTTGTTGGATTCGTCAAAAGTGAGGCCTGCGGGATAGTAGCCACCAGCCCAGGGATTGTGCAGCGAGGTCTGGTCTGATCCCAGCTCCACTGTTATGTTTTCTGCCAAAAGTTTCTCCCACAAATCAACAATATTACCGACATACGCCAACGACACCGATTCTTTGCCTTCACGCGCCTTACCGATACGATCGGATAGTTTGGTCAAATCATCATACAGCTCATCCACCCAGCCCTGTTGGTGACGTTTGCGGGCTGCAGCTTCGTTTATCTCCGCTATCACACCTACCGCGCCGGCAATTACGGCTGCTTTGGCCTGCGCACCCGACATGCCGCCAAGGCCGGAGGTGACAAATAACTTTCCGGCCAGGCCCTCAGAGTTTCCATGCGCCAGCATCCTGCCGGCATTGAGCACCGTGATGGTGGTGCCATGCACGATGCCCTGCGGCCCGATGTACATGTACGATCCGGCGGTCATTTGTCCGTATTGCGAAACGCCCAGCGCGTTGAATTTTTCCCAGTGGTCGGGCGAGGAATAGTTGGGGATGACCATGCCATTGGTAACAACCACACGCGGGGCATCGCGGTGCGAGGGGAAAAGCCCCAGGGGATGCCCCGAATACATCGGCAGCGTTTGCTCATCAGTCATCTCGGCAAGATATTTCATGGTGAGCAGGTACTGCGCCCAGTTTTGAAACACAGCGCCATTGCCACCATAGGTGATCAATTCGTGCGGATGCTGCGCCACGGCAGGGTCGAGGTTGTTTTGAATCATCAGCATGATGGAGGCGGCTTGCCGGCTTTGCGCAGGATAATCGCCAACAGGACGGGCATGCATCGGGTAGGTCGGGCGATAGCGATACATGTAGATGCGTCCGTACTTTTGCAGCTCCTCAGCAAACTCCGGCGCTAGCTCCGGATGCTGCGCAGCAGGGAAATAGCGCAGCGCGTTTTTCAGGGCAAGCACTTTTTCGTCGGCAGTAAGTATCTCTTTGCGCCGCGGTGCATGCGAAACATTTGTGTCCCATTGTGGCATGGCGGGGAGTTCAGCAGGGATGCCCTGCAGAATTTCTTTTTCAAAATTATTCATCATTCTCTTCTTTTAAAAACTACACTATGTATGTGAAAACGCAAAAGTACATAAAAGCCTCATTTGATAAATTGTCGGCCAGGCAGCATGTAGCGCCACAAGGCCGATGGCTGTAAGGTAATGTCAATTTAAAACAGCCATAAATTTTGAAATGTATGACTTTTTAAGATCGTTAGTGTGAAAATAATTTAAACTTTGCACCAGTATTATTTAATTCAAAAACCAAATAAAATGGCATACGTAATTTCAGATGATTGTACCGCTTGTGGTACTTGCATTGACGAGTGTCCTGTAGAGGCAATCTCAGAGGGCGAAATTTACAAAATTGATCCTGATGTTTGTACCGATTGCGGTGCATGCGCTGATGTTTGCCCCGTTGAGGCAATTCATCCTGAATAGTTCAGGGTTCAAATTTATTTTAACCAAGCAAAAGGCCCGGGTAGTAAAACTATCCGGGCTTTTTTTGTTAAAGTCTTACTTCTAAAGGTTTGAACGAGGCTGTGCCTCGTCCATTCTATTTTACAGGCTGTGCTTGTTCAAATATTAAAAACTATAAAAGATAAAGCAGGCACAGCCCTTATTCCTCAAAAAAGAAAATCACGAATTTTCTCTACAATTTGTGCTGTAAAGAAAACGCGTGATTATTTTTAGATGCGTCTATCGAGCGTAGTTGATGGCGCGTGTTTCGCGGATCACCGTAATTTTGATTTGCCCGGGATAGGTCATCTCGTCTTGGATTTTCTTCGACAAATCGTATGACAGCAACCTTGCCTCTTCGTCAGAAACGGCTTCAGCGCCCACAATTACGCGTAGCTCCCGACCGGCTTGTATAGCATAGGTTTTTACTACGCCGGGATAGGCGAGTGCCAGGGCTTCGAGGTTTTTGAGCCGCTGGATGTAGGCCTCTACCACTTCGCGTCGCGCTCCCGGACGTGCGCCCGAGATAGCATCGCACACCTGAACGATGGGTGCCAGCAGCGTGGTCATCTCCACCTCTTCGTGGTGCGAGCCGATGGCGTTGCACACCTCTTCGTTTTCTTTGTATTTCTCGGCCAGCTTCATGCCCAGCAGTGCGTGTGGGAGTTCCGATTCGTTGTCGGGCACCTTGCCAATGTCGTGCAGCAGCCCGGCGCGTTTGGCTTTTTTGGGATTCAAGCCCAGCTCGGCGGCCATGGTGGCGCACAGGTTGGCCACTTCGCGTGAATGCTGCAAAAGGTTTTGGCCGTAGGAGGAGCGGTATTTCATCTTTCCTACCAGCCGCACCAGCTCGGGGTTCATGTTGTGGATGCCCAGGTCGATACAGGTTCGTTTCCCGGTTTCGATGATCTCCTGTTCGATTTGTTTTTTGGTTTTTCCCACTACCTCTTCGATGCGTGCCGGGTGTATGCGTCCGTCGGTGACGAGCTTGTGCAGGGAGAGACGGGCTATTTCGCGGCGTACCGGGTCGAAGCCCGAAAGGATGATGGCGTCGGGGCTGTCGTCGATGATGATCTCGATGCCGGTGAGCGCCTCGAGGGTGCGGATGTTGCGCCCTTCGCGACCGATGATGCGGCCTTTGATTTCGTCGTTATCAATATTAAAAACCGAAACAGAGTTTTCTACAGCATTCTCGGTGGCTGTACGCTGAATGGTTTCTACGATAATTTCGCGGGCTTTCTGGTTGGCGGTGAGTTTGGCTTCGTCGAGGATGTCCTGAATAAACACCATAGCTTCGCTTTTGGCTTCGTCTTTTAGCGTTTCGATGATCTGCGCTTTGGCCTCTTCGGCGGTAAGCCCCGAAATGGCTTCGAGCTGCGCCACTTGTTTGTTTACAAACTTGTCGAGTTCTTCCTGCTTTGCGTTGATCACTTCGAGCTGCGAGGTGAGATTTTTGCGCAGGTTGGCGAGTTCTTTCTCTTTTTTGTTTAGCTCTTCAAGTTTCTGTGAGGCTGTGGTTTCCTTTTGTTTAAGTCTGTTTTCGTTTTTTAATAAGATGTTGTTGCGTTCGTTTACAACTTGTTCGTGCTCTGTTTTGAGCTGCAAAAATTTCTCTTTGGCCTGAAGGATTTTCTCCTTCTTAATCATTTCAGCTTTTTCCTGTGCGTCGAGCAGCAGCATCTGGCTTTTTTTTGTCACCCTCTTCCGCAGTATTGTGGAAGAAAGCAACACTCCGAGGGCTATTCCTACAACCCCCACGAAAATCGCAATCAATAAAGTATCCATCATTTTTCGTGTTTTAGGTGAGGGCATCAGAAAAAGAAAAAAACCCGCAAGTATTCCAGTGGAGTTTAGTAAACCCCGTTCTTCAAGATTAGGGTTACCGGCAGCATCAAACGTCCACTGACCCGCCGGATGGCGGATTTCCGCCGAAGCGGAATGAGGCCTGCTTTTAACTGCCTGCGCTTTCCCTTGAGTGTAAAATGTTGAGTTTACAAACAAATATGGAATAAATGCGGGTATATTATTCCACCGCTGTGCGGGTTTTCCTGCCCTGCTTTAGCGGCGTTTTTCAAAGAACGTCGGTTGAACTTCGTCGGTCAAATGTTCGGTTAATACTCTGTCGATCTCTTCTAATTTCTCGCTCAGCTTATCCTGTTGAAAGTTCAACTGGATATCCATGTGCTTGTTGCCGATGGCATTTTGCAGTACCACCATGGCAAGCAAATCCTGTGTGTCTTTAAACTCGTAGCTCTCTGCATATTTTCTGAGGTCATCGTTGATTTTTTTTACTACTTCCCGCACCAGCGCCTCATGCTTTCGTTCGATGTGCAACCGGTATTCTCTTTCGGCTACCCGTACGGTTATAAAAAATTTATCCATCACAGCGTATTATAAAAATGCATGTCAATCATTCATCAGGCCGATACATCTGTCAACTTCCCGCAACAGCCCGCTGACGAGCTGCTTTGCTTCTTTCGATCCTTTTTTCCCTTCTAATGCCTTTGCAATTTTAATTATCTGGTTAGTGTATTCTAATTGTTTAACTTTTAATTTTAGTTCGTTTGTCTCTTCTGTTAGTTTATTATTGTGTGTCTGTAATTTATCAATTTGCTTCTTGCAACTGTGCAACTGGCTTGTTAACTGTCGGGTCTTGTATTCGATGCCACTTACCAACGCAATCAAATCCTTCATAAATCTTCTCTGTAATTGATCAAAATCACAACCTGACAAAATTAGACTTTTTTATTAATCAAAAAATATTTTAATCTGCTTTTTATAAAAATGTTTTTTAGTTTTGTCAGCAAAGCTAAAGCAGATGAACGAAAGTTTCCTGAATTTTGTATGGCAATACCGTCTTTATCATCCTCAACTGCGCACTACTGACGGGCAGCAACTGGAGGTGATTCATCCGGGCATCCTCAATAGCGATGCGGGTCCCGACTTTGCCAACGCCCGCATCCGCCTCGACGATACTACCTGGGCCGGCAACATCGAAATTCATCTCAAGTCGGCCGACTGGTACCAGCACAATCACCAGAACGACGAAGCTTTTTCTAATCTTATCCTGCACGTGGTTTTCGATCACGACCGCATAATCCACGACCGCAACGGTGTGCCCGTGCCTACGCTTGAGCTGCGCGGCATCATCAACGAAGACGTGTATCGCAGGTATCAATACTATATTAATAACCACCATTGGATACCGTGCCAGACGGATATTGGCCGCATCAGGCCGCTGACGATGAAAAGCTGGCTGGAGCGTTTAATGATCGAGCGGCTGGCGCGCAAAAACCACGAGCTGGAAACGTTGCTTGCGCATAATACCAACAACCTGAGCGAGACTTTTTATCAGATGCTGGCCGGCAACTTTGGCTTCAAAGTGAATGAGCAGCCTTTCCGGATGCTGGCACGCCTGGTTCCTGCCAATATTCTGGCAAAGCACAAAAGCTCGTTGTTTCAAATTGAGGCGTTGCTGTTTGGTACTTCCGGCTTGCTCAGCAGCGATTATCAAGATGCGTATCCGATGGCGCTGCTGCACGAGTATCGTTTTTTACAAAAAAAATATGATCTGGTGACCATGGAAAAACATCTGTGGAAATTTCTGCGGCTGCGGCCGGTTAACTTTCCCACCATCCGTATCGCGCAACTGGCGGCGCTGGTGCACCAGAGCGAGAGCATGTTTTCGCGTATCATCAATACCGAAAGCATCGACGAGCTGCGAAGCTTTTTTGCGGTGGAGGCAAGCGAATATTGGCACACACATTATAATTTTGATAAAAAAGTTCCGGTCAAACCCAAGCCGCTGGGCAGAAGTGCTGCCGACAACCTCCTGATGAATACCATCGTGCGTTTCCTGTTTTTCTATGCCGGACATACCGGTCAGGCCGAATATCGCGACCGGGCCATCGACCTGCTGCTGGCGCTGCCTGCCGAAAAAAATCAAATCATCAGCCACTGGAATGAGCTGGGCGTGGTAGCTGCCAATGCCTTTGAATCGCAGGCGCTGCTGGAGCTCAAAAATAGCTACTGCCGCACCCGCCAATGTTTGCGGTGCAGCATCGGCAGCAAACTGTTGCGCAGTGGGGAAGAATGAGGGTGCTACCTGTGATTCGTGTTTTTAATTTACTATTGCAGGAGCAACGATTTACCAATTACTTTGAAAATTAACGATGCAAAAGGAAGCCGGCAACCGAAAGATTCTTATCGCAGCAATTCTGCTGGCAATAATTATTTGCATTGGCGTGGCGGGCTACATCATCCTCGAAGATTTTGGGCTGGTAGATGCTTTTTATATGACCATCATCACCCTTACCACTGTGGGTTTTGGTGAAGTGCACCCGCTGGGCGACGAGGGAAAAATCTTTACCGCCGTGTTGAGTTTTCTTAGTCTTGGTTTCTTTGCTTATTCCATCTCGCTCATCACCACACATTTCATCGAAGGGCAGATCAGCTATATTTTCAGGGGTTATCGTTTTAAATCTAAAATCAAAATGGAAAATCATATTCTGGTTGTCGGCTTTGGCCGCAATGGCCAGCAGGTAATAGAAGAGTTGCAGGCGCATCACAATCAGTTTGTGGTGATCGACAACAAGCACGATGTGATGCAGCAATATCGCGGTAAGCAGATACGATTTATCGAAGGCGATGCCACCGAAGATGTGGTGCTGCTCAAAGCGGGCGTGCAAAAGGCGCGTGCCATCATCACCACCCTGCCCAACGATGCCGACAATTTGTTTGTGGCGCTCACGGCGCGCTCGCTCAACAGCGCCATCACCATCGTGTCGCGCGCTTCGAGTGAAGCCAACGAAAAAAAGCTGCGCACTGCCGGAGTAAAAAGTGTGGTGATGCCCGAAAAAGTAGGCGGCGCCCACATGGCCAAGCTCATTGCCCATCCCGATGTGGTGGAGTTTCTCGAGCATCTTTCCATCCGCGGCGAGGCGCCCACCAACCTGGAAGAGATAGAGTGCAAAAATCTGCCCGAGGCATTTATTGGCAAAACCATTTACGAGATAGGTGTGCGCAAAAAGTCGGGTGCCAATATCGTTGGTTTTAAAACCTCGGAAGGAAAATACATCATCAACCCTTCGCCCGACACACGCGTAATCCCCGAATCAAAACTTTTTGTGCTGGGCACCCGCCAACAAATCGACAGCATGAAACACATTTTGGAGCATGGAGATGGTGTGGCGGTGTAGCCATCACAGACATTTGAAGAAAACAGATGGCTGTAATAGTTGGCTTTAATTACGCTTCCATTTCAACCTTTTCCCCAGCACCAGCAGCATTGCGCCCGAAATGGTGAGCGCACCTCCGGCAAGTTGATAGTCAGCCGGAAAACGTCCAAAAATAAAATATGCTCCCACCAGAACAAACAGCGCTGTTGTGCTCTGTATGATGGCTGCACGTGAGGCTTCGATGTATTTGAGCGAACTGTATTGGCTGATAGAAGTGATAAATGGCCCGAAAAATGAGCCGAAGGCAATATTTATCAATGCCGAAGTTGGAATTACAAAACTGTGCCCCGTGATTTTTAAAATCAGCAGCGAAAATAAAAGCAAATAAATGGCTCTGTTGATGGCCAACATGGTGGGAGTAATGACCCGGATATTCTTTTTGGCTATGATGGTGCGGGCGCCGAAAAACAAAGTGGTAATAAACATTAGCCCTGCTGTGCCTGTAAAGTACGAGGATAACGGAGCGCTTTTCTGGTAGCTGATTACCAGAGCGCCCGTAAAAGTGAGAACAATTCCCAGAACTTCAGCAGGTGAAAATTTTTCTTTGAGCAAAAAAACACCGAACAAGGTTACGAAAACATATTCCATGTTGCGCAAAAACGATGGTATAGCAGGATTTGGGGTTATTTCGATGGCTCCGTAAAATGAGGCGGTGGCAATAATTTCGATTGTGCCAAGGATAAAAAGTATTTTAAACGATTTTAGGGAAATGCGATGAAAGCGCCGGTGTTCAGCCGATCGCATTGTGAACAATGTATTCCAAAGTAATGCGCCGGTAAACCAGTAAACTCCAAACTGTGGCAGGCTTACCTCCTGAAGGGCGGCCTTGCTAAAAATGTAAACGGTCGATACCGAAATAGTAGCAATCAAGGCTAAGAGATAGCCTTTTATTTTGGGTTGGATGATCATTATCGATCTGAATTAAGTAGGAATGATCGGGATGTGCCGGGGTTTATTTGTCAGTTGTTATTTGATTTTTGGGATTTTAAAAATTCTCGTTCATAATTTTTCGGCAGAGCTTACAATCTTCTTAGCCAGCCCATGCTGGTCGATCCCGTCAAAACTTCCTGAACTCATCATCAAAAGATTGCTGTTGGCGTAATTTTGCGAAAGCAAAAATTCCAGTAACTCTTCGGCCTGTGTAAAAACGTTTAGGTCGCTTCGGCCAAAACCATCTATAACTTCCTGCGGGGTGATGGGTGGGAGTTTTTTAAGCTGCAGTGCGTGGTGGCTGTAAAATACTACGGCTACATCCGCCGGATCGAGGCTGTGGCGGTAGTGACCAAGAAAATGCCTGCTCAGGCTGCTAAAGGTGTGCAGCTCAAGCACGGCCACCAGCCGCCGCTCAGGATACTGATTTTGGATGGCCGCTACGGTAGCCGTCACTTTGGAAGGCGCGTGGGCAAAATCTTTATAAACCACCATGGTGTCGTTTTGCGCAATACACTCCAGCCGACGGGCAGCGCCGGTAAAAGTAGTGATGACCTGGTAAAAGACAACATCAGAAATCCCCAACTCGCGGCACACCAACTGGGCGCCGGCCAGGTTTTGCAGGTTGTGGCGGCCAAAGATACGGAGTGGAACCTCGGCTTTGTGGTTTTCATCGGGCAAGAGATAAGTTGTTCCGTTTTTAATTTTAGATGGAAATTCATGATAGGGCAGCACATTGTGAGGGCAATTCTTATTTGCGCTACAGCGCGATATCACTTCCTGAAGCACCTCATCGTCGGCGCAATAAACCAGCGTTCCTTCTGTGCCGATGCTTTCGATGAATAGTTCAAACTGCTGTTTGTAACCCTCCCACGACGGAAATACGTTGATGTGGTCCCAGGCGATGCCGCTGATGAGCGCAATGTGCGGATGATAATGCAGGAACTTTGGGCGCGGGTCGGTGGGGGAGGTGAGGTATTCGTCGCCTTCGATGACCATAATGGGCGCATCGGTGAGTTTTACCATCACATCAAAACCCTCTACTTTGGCGCCGACCAGATAATCGAAATCCTGGCCGATATGGCGCAGCACATGCATCACCATAGAGGTGATGGTGGTTTTGCCGTGACTTCCGGCAATTACTACACGGGTTTTTTGTTTGGAATGTTGGTACAGATATTCCGGAAAGGAGTAAATCTTTAATCCCAGCGCGACGGCTTTTTCAAGCTCAGGATTGTCGTTTTTGGCGTGCATGCCCAGAATTACCGCATCGATGTCGGGCGTAATTTTCCCGGCAAACCATCCTTGTTTGTCAGGCAACAAGCCATGGTTGGCCAGATTGGAACGGGCGGGTTCGAAAATTTCGTCGTCGGAGCCGCTCACCCTGTGGCCTTTGTTGTGCAGGGCAATGGCCATGTTGTGCATCACCGCGCCACCAATGGCGATGAAGTGTATCCGTTGGTTTTTATTTTCCGACATAAATATCTTTTTTAAAACAAATACAAAACTTTTATGGCTCCTGGTTTACGTCTACCAGTTCGCCATCGCGCATGATGGGAACCACAGCAGTAGAATCCTGTTGGAAAGAAAACTCCAGCACGTCATCCACGCCCAGCATACGCAGGCGCTGGCGGTGCGCAGCCTTTTCGATGTATTGCAGCACGTCGGCTTTGGCGACATTCCATAGGTCGAGGGCGGCATGCGCCGAGTCGCTGGCGATTTCGTAAGCTTTTAGCTCCAGCAGTTTTTCGATAAAGGCGCCGGCAAAGAGGGTGTCCTCGAGGCAGAAGGTATTTTTCCAGCCGGCGCAAAGTATCAGCACATCAATCTCCTGCTTCGCTACCCATTGCGCCAAAGCGCTTATGTTGGTGAAGGCGCCGATTACCACCTTCTGGCTTTGGCGGCAGGCGGTTTCGATGGCTAAAGTGCCGTTGGTGGTGGTGAAAACGAGTTTCTTATTTTTCACCTCTCCCTTTTGAAAAGCAAAGGCCGAGTTGCCAAATTTTGCAAAGCTCAGCATTACACCATCGCGCTCGGCAGCAACAGGGAAACCAATTTTCTTTAGCTCCATTGCTTTTTCTATCGACAAAACGGGAATTACCGACCGGGCGCCATGCTCCAGTGCTGAAACCATGGAGGTGGTTGCGCGCAAAATGTCCACCACAACGACTACCGTGTTGCTGCTGATGGTGCGGTGCTCGGCCTGTGCGGGAGTAAAACAAACATCTACATTAAAATTCATCATCTGTTTATTAAAAACAAGAAAGGATGGCCTGCCGTAGCAACACCATCCTTGCCTGTGGAGTTTTGTTAGCCTTTATAAAATGGCACCTTAACGATTTTGGCGCGCAGCAGTTTGCCCCGTATTTTGATGAATATCTCCTTGTCGAATCCGGCGTGTTTACTTTCAATGTACCCCAGGCCAATGGCTTTTTTTAGTGACGGTGCCATGGTTCCGGAGGTTACTTGGCCGATTACGTTGCCCTGCTCGTCGCAGATTTCGTAGTGCTGCCGCGGGATTCCTTTGTCGATCATCTCGAAGCCGCGCAGCCTGCGTTTTGGACCATCGTTTTTGATTTTTTCGTGATAGTCGCGCAGGATGAAGTGTTTGTAGTCGGTAAATTTGGTTATCCAGCCCATCCCGGCTTCTATGGGTGAGGTAGTATCGTCGATGTCGTTGCCGTATAGGCAAAAGCCCATTTCGAGACGCAGTGTGTCGCGTGCACCCAGTCCGATGGGTTTTATGCCAAATTCTTCACCGGCTTCAAAGAGCGCTTTCCATAATTTTTCGGCATCGTCATTAGCAAAATAAATCTCGAAACTGTTTTTCTCGCCGGTGTAGCCGGTAGCCGAAATGATGACGTCGGGCACGCCGGCTACTGTGGCGCGTCGGAAAGTATAGAAGCCGATGGTGCTAAGGTCGGTGTCGGTAAGCTTTTGCAGTGTAGCCATGGCTTTGGGGCCCTGAATGGCCAACAACGAGGTTTCGTCGGATGCGTCGTAGAGAATGGCACCCTCGGTGTTGTGTTGGTTTATCCATTTCCAGTCTTTGTCGATGTTGGAGGCGTTGACTACCAGCAGGTAGTTTTCGGCATCGAAACGATAAATGATCAGGTCGTCCACAATACCGCCTTTGTCGTTGGGCAAGCACGAGTATTGCGCGTGGCCGTCTTCGAGTTTCGACACGTCATTGGTGGTAATGCGCTGTAGCAGTTCAACAGCCTTGGGGCCTTTCACCCAAAACTCGCCCATGTGCGAAACATCAAATACTCCTACGCCCTTGCGCACAGTTTCGTGTTCGGCATTCACACCTTCGTATTGTATCGGCATATTATAGCCTGCAAAAGGAACCATCTTGGCTCCCAATGATTCATGGATTTTGGTTAATGCAGTATCTTTCATCTGGATTATGATTTTTTTGGAAAGGCAAAAATACAGATTTGGTGATTATCAGCCACAGCAAATCCTTTCATTTTTGTACTTATCTTAGCACAAATCATTTTTGTAATGAAAATCAAAGAATAGATCCAAACAAAAGTTGATACACCCGAGCCTGATGATTTGAGATTAATTAGTGTCTGTCCATAAAGAATTATTGATTTGTTATTTTGTCTTCCCCCGTCCTCGCTGGGATTGCCGAAGGCAATCCCAGCGAGGACGGGGGGAGTTGACATCCCTTCATTTCAAACCCAGGCATAAATCTGGGCTATGGATTTCATAAATGCCTGGGCTATGGATTTCCTCAATAAACCTTACTTTAAAGACAGACAATAATTAAAGTGTTGATAGCATCTTTATCGGACAAGCGAAAGATGAGGAGATAAATAATGTTCCAAATAAATCCCAAATGACAATAAAACAACCGACGGTTGGAACTTATTTGTTATTTGGTCATTGTTATTTGGAGCTTCTACTTACAACTCTGCTTTTTCTGTTCATTTTGTTTCAACAGTCTAAGCTGTAAAAATTAAAAAAAAGCTCCCTGCACGTCTAAGTTGCAGGGAGCTTTTTGTGTAGATTTTATTTGGTAAGGCTTACGCCAAAACTTCGTTTACCAGCCGTGCTGCATCTTCGAGGGCGATGGCGGAATGAACTTTCAGGCCCGACTTGTCGATAAGCTCTTTGCCTTCGGCGGCGTTGGTGCCTTGCAGGCGGACGATGATGGGGATTCGGATGTCGCCGATATTTTTGTAAGCATCCACGATGCCTTGCGCTACGCGGTCGCAGCGGACGATGCCGCCAAAGATATTGACCAAAATGGCTTTTACGTTTTCGTCTTTGAGGATGATGCGGAAGCCTTCTTCTACGCGCTTGGCGTTGGCCGAACCTCCTACGTCGAGAAAGTTGGCCGGGTCGCCGCCCGACATTTTTATCATGTCCATGGTTGCCATGGCCAGCCCGGCGCCATTGACCATGCATCCCACGTTGCCATTAAGTTTCACATAGTTAAGGTCGTAGCGGCTGGCTTCTACCTCTATGGGGTCTTCTTCGGCGAGGTCGCGCATGTGGGCGATGTCAGGATGACGGAACAAGGCGTTGTTGTCGATAGAAACTTTGGCATCTACAGCAAAAACACCCTCGTCGGAAGTACGCACCACCGGGTTGATCTCGAAAAGTGAGGCGTCGCTGCCCACATAAGCTTTGTATAATGCTGATGCAAATTTCACCATGTTTTTGAACGAGGTGCCGCTCAGTCCCAGGTTAAAAGCGATACGGCGCGCCTGGAAGCCTTGCAGCCCCATGCATGGGTCGATTTCCTCGGTAAAAATCTGGTCGGGCGTTTCTTCGGCTACTTTCTCGATGTCCATACCACCGCGTGGGGAATACATCAGCATATTGCGGCCCGTCTTGCGGTTGAGCAGCACACTCATGTAATACTCCTGAATTTCGGCCTTCCCGGGGAAATAGATGTCCTGCTGAATCAATACCTTGCTCACCAGTTTGCCCTCCGCTGAGGTTTGTGGTGTCACCAGGTGCATCCCGATGATTTTATCGGCCAGCTCTTTTACCTGGTCGAGCGATTTTGCCAATTTAACGCCGCCGCCTTTGCCACGTCCGCCGGCATGTATCTGGGCTTTGACCACCCACATGGCGGTGCCGGTTTGTTTTTGTAAAGTCTTGGCAGCTTCCACGGCTGATTCGGGTGAGTCGGCAACGATGCCCTCGGGAACGGCTACTCCATAAGATTGTAAAATAGATTTGCCTTGGTATTCGTGTAAATTCATGCGTGTAGATTATTAAAGTTTTTGTGCTGATGCGGCGACAAAATTATTACTTTTCGCCAATCTCATTCATACTAAAACAGAGTGTTTTGCGATATTACCATGTGCGCCTGGCTATCAGGCGTCTATCTTAACAAACATTGCAGACTGAAAACGATTTATGCACAAGAGATGGGTTTTAATAATTTTTACGGTAATGATAGTTGTTTCGGTTTTTGCCATCCGACCCGAAGGCGGAAGACTGGCCGAAATTACCCGCACTGCTACACCGCCGCGCATCGATGGTCTCACCGATGAAGACGTCTGGCAAAATGCCATGCTTCTTTCGGGCTTTTTGCAGTACAATCCCGATTATGGCCGCCCTGCCACACAAACTACCGAAGTTTTTCTGCTTTACGACGATGCTGCCATTTATGTGGCTGCCCGCATGTTCGACACTGCCCCCGACAGCATTCTTACACAGCTGGGCAACCGCGACGATGGTGGCCTCAACGCCGATTGGTTTGGTGTACAGTTCGATACCTACAACAATCAGCTCGATGCCTATACTTTTAGGGTGTATGCTTCGGGAGTGCAGATGGACAACCGCGTGAGCGACTGGACTTACGATGCAGTATGGAAAAGCGCCGTGCGTATTGATGAGGCAGGCTGGAGTGTGGAGATGGAAATTCCCTGGTCGGCTTTGCGCTTCCCAAGTCAGCCGGTACAGATTTGGGGTTTACAGATGCAGCGTTATATCCGTCGCAACCGCGAAGATGCGCAATGGGCGCTGGGACATAAAGGTGTTCCAAACCAACTGGTGTACTGGGGAACGCTGGTTGGCCTACGCGACATAAAGCCTCCGGTGCGCCTGTCGCTTACGCCCTATTTTGCTGTTGCAGGATTACACGATCAAAGCATTGAAGAAGCTGCAGGGCGTACCGCATACAGTTTTGGTGGTGGTGCTGATCTTAAGATAGGTCTCAACGAAAGTTATACCCTCGACATGACATTGTTCCCGGATTTCAGTCAGGTGAAATCCGACAACAAAGTAAAAAACCTTAGCGCTTTCGAGACGGTTTACTCCGAGCAGCGTCCTTTTTTTAACGAAGCGGTGGATTTGTTTAAACAAGGCGGCTTGTTCTATTCACGACGCATTGGCGGTGTTCCGCTTTTGCGCGACGAAACCGAAGATTCCGCCACCAGTACTGAAGTTGTCATTGAAAATCCGGCACAAACGCGCCTGCTGAACGCGATGAAAATTTCAGGCCGCGGCAATAACGGGCTGGCCATTGGTTTTCTCAATGCCTTTACGGGAAATACCTATGCTACTCTCGAAAATAATCAGGGAACCGCGCGCCGCGTACTCACCGATCCTTTTACCAACTACAACATCGTAGTGCTCGACCAGGCATTGCGCAACAACTCGTCGGCCTATCTGATCAATACCAGTGTGTTGCGCAGCAAGAAATTCGACGATGCCAACGTTACAGGAGGCGGTTTTAATTTGCTTAATGCAAAAAATACCTATCGTATTAATGCTTCGGGGGCTGTGAGTCAGAAATTTAATTTTGATGATGAAAGGTCTGATTACAATGTTCAGCGTGGCTATAAATATTATGCCTCCGCCGGACGTGTGAGTGGCAATTTTCAATTTAGCCTTTATCGTTCGGCTATGAACGACAGTTATGATGATAATGATCTGGGCATCACGCACCGCAACGATTTCATCGAAAATGGTGCGGGCATCAATTACTACATCTTTGAGCCGGTGGGAATTTTGCGCAGCGCCAACAGCTATCTGCGGCTTAGCCGCCAAACGAGCTTTACCACCCGCAAAAACCTGAATTTTTTGCTTCAGGCCGGTGCCGGCATTACCTATCGCAACTACCTCAGCAACTGGGTTAACTTTAATTCTTCGCTTGCCGAGCGCTACGACTATTACGATCCGCGCACCGAAGGACGTTTTATTATCCGCCCTGGGTACATCAGCGGCGACTTGAGATTCTCTACCGATTACAGGCGCTTGCTGGCGGCTGATGGCAGTGTGTGGATGTCCATTGATTCCGAAGGCTATTATAGCCGAACCTACAGTTTCAGCCCACGGGTGCGTATGAGCGACAAACTGTTTTTCGACTATAGCTTTCGCCTCGCTGTAACCGACAATTACAAAGGGTATGTTACCACCATCGATTCCACCAGCCAGATTATTTATGGCAACCGCATCACCCAATCCGTCGAAAACGTAATGTCGGGACGCTTTATGTTTCGCAACAACCTCTCGCTGAGCCTTTGGATGCGGCACTATTGGTACAGGGGTACCTATGATAAATATTATTCGCTGGCCGAAGATGGCTATCTCATTCCCAACAGCAATTACTCCGAAAACAATGATTTTAATTTTAATACTTTCAATCTTGATCTGGTTTTTAATTGGGAGTTTGCTCCCGGAAGCAACCTCAGTGTGGTATGGAAAAATTCGGTGGTGCAGGACGATGCCTTCATCATCGACAGCTTCATGGACAACCTGGACCACACCCTGCAGGCCGATCAGTTAAACCAGATTTCGGTGAAATTCCTCTATTATATCGACTACAGCTCTATCTTTAAAGGGCGGGGGTGATAGATCTTTCCTGGGCAAGCTCAGCACAGGCTGTTGTTCTTTGTTTTTCCTTCATTTTTATTAAAACCTTGAGCAAGAATACCTAATATGCAATATTTAAAGCGTGGTGTTCGCGGCTCTCAAAATAGCACGACCTTTGCCCTTTATGAATTTGCTTCAAGCGTTTGTTGATGGTTTTTTTGGATGTTAAACAAATTTTTATTGATAAAAAATCATGCTGAAATATCTCACCTGGTTAGCGCTGCTGCTGGCATTGCTGGCCATTGCGTTTGAATTATTCAGGCCTCCTGTCAGGCAGGTTGTGATGCCCTCCATGCCGCCACCGCCTGCAATGATTTATGTTCCGGAGCTGCCGCCTCTTCAGGAGGAAGAGCCGGAGGTGAAAGAGGTAGTGCGCAAAGTGCTGGTGCCGGCCATGAGTGTGAAAATTCCTTCAGAGGCTCATTTTGCCGGCGAAAGCGTGCCCCTCGACACCTTTTATGTTCGCGAAAGTTTTGAACGCGAACTCATCGTCAATACCTATTTTCACTCCTCTACGCTCATGTTGATGAAGAAGGCGCACCGCTGGTTTCCGGTCATCGAACCTATCCTGGCGAAAAATAATATTCCGGAAGATTTTAAATTTATAGCACTCATCGAAAGTGGCCTCGACAATGTGACCTCACCCGCCGGAGCTTCCGGCTTCTGGCAGTTTCTGAAAGGCACGGCACGCGATTATAATCTGGAGGTGAACGATCATATCGACGAGCGCTATTATGTCGAAAAAGCCACCGAAGCCGCATGCCGTTATTTTCTGGATGCTTACAACACTTTTGGCAACTGGACACTTGTTGCCGCTGCCTTCAATGCTGGCCCTAAGCGTATCCGCGACTTGCTCAAACGCCAGCAAGTTTCTTCTTATTACGACCTGCAGATTCCCGAAGAAACCAACCGGTATGTCTATCGCATCCTTGCCGTGAAAACTATTTTTGCCAATCCCGTCACCTATGGCTTTCACGTGAAGTTTGACGAGCTTTATCCGCAGGTGCCCACCCGCGATGTTGTGGTAAATCATTCGGTGAGAGATCTGGTGATTTTTGCGCAACAAAACGGGATAAGTTATAAAACCCTCCGGATTTTCAATCCCTGGATTCGCAAGGACGAATTGCCCAACCACAGCGGAAGAACCTATACGCTGAAAATCCCTGAAGTTGATCACCTTCGTTACTCTACCCTTGGTGACGAACCTTTGCCTGACGCCGCCAAAAGCACCATCAATCCATAGCTGCCATTAATAATAAAACCGAAAATTGTAGGTTGGTCTTTTAAAAATTTCTATTTTGACCGTCACCAGTTGCTTACTTTTCTGCCGATAGTTTGTTTTTTGATTATTAAAGAAAAAGCCAAATTAAATAATGACTGATACAAAACAAGTCCACGTCCGGATAGAAAGAGAGAGAGATCAGCAGCAGTATCTTTCGGTCGCGCTCAGCGGCGCTCTTACCATCGATCACGTAGCTGATGTGCAGCAGCAGTTGTTGCAACATCTCGATGCCGTTCAGGGGGTTCGGTTGTCGATAGATGAAGCCGACGAGATGGATCTGCCATTTTATCAATTGTTGATTTCTTTGCAACAGACATTGATAAAGCAAAACAAAGAATTTAGTGCGACGATATTGTTGGATGAAGAAAAGGAAGAGCTTTTCAGGAGGGCTGGTTTTGAATTTAATTTTTAAATAAAAAAAACATGAACCAGGAAAAACGGACGGTAGTTTTTGTTGACGATTCGGCGAGCATGCGCGAAGCCGTGGGATGCATCCTGCAGCAAAACGGATATACTGTGCTCAAAGCCGGCGACGGGCAGGATTCATTGAAATATTTTGAAGGCACCCCCGTGGATTTGCTTATCACCGATCTGCACATGCCGCGCATGAATGGTATCGAATTGATACAAACCCTGCGCAATAGTTCCCGCTACAGGTATTTGCCTATTTTGGTGCTAACCACCGAAGCGCAGGTTGCCCAAAAAATGGAAGCCAAACGCGCCGGAGCTACCGGCTGGCAGGTGAAACCTTTTACACCCGAAAACCTCATGGCCGTTATCCGCCGCGTTATTCATTAATAAATTTCTTCAAGATTGTATGAACCAGGCTGTAGAATCACCGAACGACCAATTTGCCATCGACATGGTGATGTTGAAGCAAAAATTTACCGAGGAAGCGCATGAGCTGATCAATGACCTGGAAAATGCCATTTTGCTTCTCGAAAAAAATGCCGGCGACACACAGCAGATTGAAGCGGTGTTCAGAGCTATGCACACCCTCAAAGGCAGTGGCGGCATGTTTGGTTACCACAAGATCAGCGAGTTTACGCACGACCTGGAAACCATCTACGATTTTGTTCGCAATGGCGATATCACCGTTACCAAGCCATTGCTCGACATCACCCTGCAGGCTGTCGATCATCTTAAAATATTGATAAAATATGGCGATGATATCGACGAACAAAACACCAAAAATCATCACCAGTTTACCGAAAGCATCCGGGTTTTTGTGCAGAAACAATTAGCGCCTTTCGATTCGCAGAGTGACGCCGGGACAGACAGAGCAGCGCTAAATGACTCTAATCCCATCATCACCTGGCGCATTCTTTTCAAGCCGCAGATAGATTTGTTTCGTAATGGCAGCAACCCGCTCTATCTCATCGACGAGCTGCATACCTATGGCAACGCCGTATCCATTCCTCACACAAGGGCGGTGCCTGACTTGTCAGAAATCGACACCGAAAAATGCTACCTCTGGTGGGAAATATTTATTGCCACCCGGCAATCCAAAGAAGCGCTGAATGACGTTTTTATTTTTGTTGAAGATGATTCGTACATCGAAGTGACCAAGATCGGCGATGGTGATCTTTTTGATGAGAGCCGCTTTCGCGAATATCTCGATAAACTCTGGAATGAACAGTTGCAGGTTGATATTAACGAGCTGGAAAAAATTGTGCAAAGCCGCAATGCTTTGCATCAGCCGGCGCCGGCGGTAAGCCATTCAGTAGCAGAAGGGGATGAGGAAACCAAACCGTCGGCCGACAACAATTCTGCTGTCACCACCGATGAAAAGCTTTCGAGTATTCGTGTTGCCACGCCAAAGATCGACTCGCTGATGAATTTGGTGAGCGAGCTGGTAACGTTGCAGGCGCGGCTGAGTGGCTACGCCGGGCAACACGACGACGACGGTTTGACAGCGCTAACCGAAAATCTTTCTACACTATCCAAACAGCTTCGCGAGGCTGCCTTTAGCATCTCATTGGTTCCTTTTGGCAGCATTACTACCCGTTTTCAGCGGCTTGTGCGCGACCTTTCCGACAATCTTAATAAAAAAACAAACCTGGTGGTGGAAGGGCAAAATACCGAACTTGACAAAACGATAGTGGAGCGCATCGCCGATCCGTTGATGCACATCATCCGCAACTGTATCGACCATGGCATCGAAAGCCCGGAAGAGCGTGTGCGCAATGGGAAATCCGAAACCGGCACTATTCATCTGCGGGCACTTCATGTGGGCAACACCATTCATATCGAAGTAAACGACGATGGCGCCGGCATAGATGCGGATGCGTTGATGCGCAAAGCCATCGAGCGAAAAGTGATCCTGGCCAATGTTGCCTTGACACACGAGCAGAAAATTCAGCTCATCTTTTCTCCGGGTCTTACCACAGCCCGCTCTGTGACTGATGTATCTGGCCGTGGAGTGGGCATGGACGTGGTGCAACAACGCGTTGCAGGGCTGCGCGGCGAAATTCGGATAAAATCACAACCTGGCGCCGGAACCCGCATCACGCTGGTGGTGCCGCTTACTCTAAGCATCATCGACGGGATGCACGTGCGAATAGGCGAGGTGAGTTACATTATTCCTATCAATGCTGTGCAACAGATACATTCGGTGCAAATGCAAAACCTGCGCAATGCTTTCGACAACGTGTTGGCGATTGAGGGCGAGCAAGTGCCTTTTTTCTGGCTACGCAAACATTTCGGCCTGGATTCGACAACTCCCGAGCGTTGTGAAATGGTAACCGTTCGTTATGGCCGGCAGCAGGCCGGGTTGGTTGTTGATAAGGTGATGGGAGAGGTGCAAGTCGTTCTGAAACCGCTGGGGCGCGCTTACCGGCAGCAGAAGTTTATATCGGGAGCTACTGTGATGGGCGACGGGACAGTAGCGCTGGTGTTGGATACAAATGAAATAATTTCGCGATTTTTGCCCCAAAAATTAGCAACTGATAAATGAACATGAATTACAACAGCAGCAATCAATCTTATTTAACCTTTCAGTTGGCAAACGAAATCTTTGCTATCCACGCAGGTCGTGTCATCAAAATACTGGAGATGCAAAAAATTACGGAAGTCCCACGGGCACCTTCTTTTATGAAGGGTGTAATTAATCTGCGTGGCGATGTGTTGCCGGTAATCGATGCGCGCGAGAAGTTTGGGATGATGGCCACTGCTTATGGGCAGCGTACCTGCATACTCGTGCTCACGGTTACTTCCGAAAATGAAACACTGCAGGTTGGCGCCATTGTAGATGCCGTACTGGATGTGGTAAAATATCCTGATGATCAGATCAAAAAAGCTCCCGCACTCGGCAGCCGCTATTCTTCGGAGGTGGTGGCCGGAGTGATGAAGACAGAAGACGATTTCATTATAATATTAAATGTCGACCATGTTTTTTCGACTGACGAAATTATCAGCCTGAACGAAAACATGCAGTCACAAACCGAAAATTTATCCGCATCAAGTCAAACAAAATCAAAACAATAACAGGAGGCAACTATGGCATGGAAAGATCTTAAACTGGCTGCAAAACTGGGCGTAGGCTTTGGCATCATCATCCTGATATTAATAACAGTAGGAACCATTTCGCTGCTCGAATTTCGTAAGATAGAAAAAGATTCGGCGCGTATTGCCGAGTGCAGCCTTCCGCAGGTAATCATCGCCAACAGCCTGGAGCGGCAGGCTATGAAGATCACCAAAAACCTCAACACCTTTGCCCTGACCAACGAGCCGCAACTGCTCGAAAAAACGGCTGCCATCATCAGGCAGGTGGAAGATGTGGTTCACAATGCCGACAGGCAATACAGCGGGTTGGGCTTGTCGTCGCGGTTTGTTGAGCAACTTAATAACGTAAGAAATTCTTTACCCGAATTTGAGGTGCTGATGCAGAATATGAAGCTGCAAAGCGAAAAGCTGCTCGTCGACCGGAGTCTGATGGATGAGGCATCAGCCATTTTTCTCGACAACTGTTACAGCTATGCCGGAAATCAACAGGCAATTATGGCCCGACAAATCGACAATCGCAATGCACAGCAACGCCAGCTCGACAACATTGTCCTTATCAACAACCTGATCGACCGCGGCAACCAGATGCGCATCGAAAACTTTAAAGCACAGGCAAAGCTTACGCTTTCGCAGATGTCAGGTTTCAACACGTATTTCGATGAAATCGACCACTTGATCACCAGCCTCGAATCACGCACCACCGATAACCAAAGTGTGCTGCTGCTCGGAAATATCCGCAACTCGGCACAAAGCTACCACGATGTTACCAACGATTTTGTTAACACCTACAACCTGCTGCAGCAGTACAATGAGCAGGTAACAACTATGGGCACCGGATTGGAAACAGTTTTTAGCGATCTGGCCGCAGGCAGCCTCCGCGAGTCGCTCGACTTTACCAGCAGCACCACCGTCAAATCGCAGTCGTCGCTGCGCATACTTTTTATCGGACTACTCATCGCCATAATTATCAGCATATTGCTTGGATGGCAGATTTCGCGCAGCATCACCCGCTCGCTAAAAAAAGGTGTAGCCTTTGCCCGCGAAATAGCTGACGGAAATCTACAGGCCAACATCGACATCGACCAGAAAGATGAGTTTGGCGAGCTGGCCGAAACCCTGCGGCAGATGAAAGATAAACTCAGCGAGGTGATCGTCTCGGTGCAGGCTGCCGCCGGATATATTGCCGAAGCCAGCAACCAGATGAGCCTCACTTCGCAGGATGTATCGCACGGCAGCACACGCCAGGCTTCGTCGGCAGAAGAGATTTCGGCATCGATGCAACAGATGTCGGCCAGCATCTCCCACAACACCTCCAATGCCCAGCGTACCGAGCAAATTGCTGATGTGGCGACCGGAAAAATGAAACAAGGCTCGGAGACCGTGCAGCAATTGGCCCAGGCGATTCGCGAAATTGCCGAACGCATCACCATCATTGGCGATATTGCTTATCAAACCAACATCCTCTCGCTCAACGCAGCTGTAGAAGCGGCCCGTGCCGGAGAGCAGGGACGTGGCTTTGCAGTGGTGGCCGATGAGGTGAAAAAACTTGCCGAGCGCAGTCAAAAAGCAGCTACGGAGATCAACCGTGTGTCGGGAGCCGGCGTAAAACTTGCCGAACATTCGCAGCAGCTCTTTGGCGAGATTATGCCCAAGATCGACGAAACCCTGCGCCTGGTGCAGCAGATCACCGCCCAGAGCCTGGAACAGGATTCGGGGGCCTCATTGGTGAATGATTCTATTCAGCAGCTCAATCAGGTGATACAGCAAAATGCCGCCGCCGCCGAAGAGATGGCCACCAACAGCGAAGAACTCGCCAGCCAGGCACAGCAGATGAAAGACATCATGAGCTTTTTCAAAACCGGAAAAGAATACCGCCAACAATTGCACAACCAGCATTATCAGCGATACAACAGCCATTATCCACAGCAAAACCACCCGCTCACCATCGAGAGTAGCCAAAAAAAGGGCGTCAACCTTCGCCTGGATGATGACGATATTGATAAGGATTTCGAACGCTATTAGCGGAATGAAGAGACGCGCACCCATGCCTCTCTACTTCGTTCCGGATAACGATAACGCGGAAAAAATTATTTTCGCCAATTATTTTCATCATTTAATTTTCATCATTAAATATTGATCACATGCTTCGGTTCAAAGCTTTGGAGATTGCCTCGGCACGCCAGCCGTTGCCAGCAAATACACCTACAGGTAAGATTTCTGAATATTTTGGCATGCTCACTTTCAACGACAGCGCCATGCGCGAATATCTTACCGCTGAGGCTTATCGTCAGGTAATAGCCGCTATCGAGGAGGGTGAAAAAATTGATCGGCGTATCGCCGATCAGATAGCAGCCTCGATGCGGGCCTGGGCCATCAACAAAAACGCAACGCACTACACGCATTGGTTTCATCCACTTACTGGTACTACTGCCGAGAAACACGATGCTTTTATCAATCCCGTGGCAGGCGGCAAAGCCATCGAAAACTTCCGTGGCAACGAACTGATGCAACAGGAACCCGATGCCTCGAGTTTCCCGAGTGGTGGCATCCGCAACACTTTCGAGGCACGGGGTTACACTGCCTGGGATCCGGCTTCACCAGCATTTATCCTCGACAGGACGTTGTGCATCCCAACCATTTTTGTGTCATATACCGGCGAGGCGCTCGATTTTAAAACGCCCATGCTTAAGGCTCTCTATGCTGTGGACAAAGCAGCCACTGAAGTGTGCCGTTATTTTGATAAAAATGTTCGTAAAGTTACTGCTACACTGGGCATTGAACAGGAATATTTTCTGGTGGATAAAGCATTATACCACGCCCGCCCCGACCTGATGCTTACCCGACGAACTGTTTTTGGCCACGCTTCAGCCAAAGATCAGCAGCTCAGCGATCATTATTTTGGAACTATTCCCGCAAGGGTTGTGGAGTTTATGAAGGAGTTTGAAGCAGAGTGTCATAAGCTGGGTATTCCCGTCAAAACACGTCACAACGAAGTTGCCCCAAGCCAGTTTGAGTGTGCGCCGGTACACGAAGAGGCCAGCCTGGCTGTAGATCACAACCAGCTCCTGATACATGTAATGAAACGTGTGGGCGATCGCCACAACTTCACCGTTTTGCTGCACGAAAAACCTTATGCCGGCGTCAATGGCTCCGGCAAACACAACAACTGGTCACTGCAAACCGATACCGGCATCAACCTGCTCTCACCAGGCAACGACAGCAAGTCAAACCTGCGTTTTCTCACTTTCTTTATCAATATTCTCAAAGCCGTTCACGATAATGCCGACTTGATAAGAGCTGCCATTGCATCTGCTAACAACGATCATCGCTTGGGTGCCCATGAAGCTCCACCGGCTATTATGTCGGTTTTTATCGGTACCGAACTCACCAAAGCTTTATCGCAGATAGGGAAACAAGAAAAAAAAGTGATCGACAAAGGACGCGAGTTAAATCTGAACATCCCCAAGATTCCGGAAATTTTGCTTGATAATACTGACCGCAACCGGACATCACCATTTGCCTTTACCGGCAACAAGTTCGAGTTTCGTGCCGTGGGTTCTTCGACGATCTGCGCCAAAGCCATGACGCCGCTCAATCTGATATTGGCCAACCAGTTGCAGATTTTTAAGCAGGAGGTGGATGCGCTTATCGCAAAAAAAAACCGTAAAGAAGAGGCTTTGTTACAAGTCTTACGTGGTTATGTGATAGCGTCGGCCAACATTTTGTTTGAAGGAAACTCTTACGGTGAGCCGTGGATTGAACAAGCCCGGCAGCGCGGGTTGTCAAACATCACCAGTACCCCACAGGCACTTATCAAATCCTTTACGCCACAGATGATCGCCATGTACGAAAAGCATGGCATACTTTCCCGTCCCGAACTCGGAGCCCGTCAGGATATAAAAATGCGGAAATATACCATGCAGAATCAGATCGAGTCGCGTGTGATTTGCGATTTGGCTACCAACCACATTATCCCGGTAGCCATTCAATATCAAAATATCCTTATCGAAAATGTGAAAGGATTGCAGGGGGTGCTCGATAACAAGACCTTTGCAAAACTCTCCAAAAACCAGCTTCAGTCGATACGGGAAATTTCCGAACATATTGATGAGATAAAAGAAAAGGTGCTGATGATGACCCAGGCGCGAAAACATGCTAATACCATCGAAGATGCCACCGATCAGGCACTGGCCTACAACTGCGATGTACTGCCCGTTTTTTCTGCCATCCGCTACCATGTCGACAAACTGGAACTGCTCATAGACGACAAGCTCTGGCCGCTGCCCAAATACCGCGAACTGCTTTTTATGAGATAGTTGGTAGAAAATGAAAAAGTAGACATTCGCCTCTCTTTAAAATTTTTAGTGTACCTCCATCAGGTGGGATTATTTACTTTTGCGTTTTATTCAGTTTTTAATTTCATTATGAAAAAGCAAATCCTTCTTGTTGTAATAATTTTGGGCATACTTCAGGTTGCCAGCGGCCAGTTCAATGTTTTTCATGTTGGCGAATATAGCGGCACCCCGGCACGCAACGGCGCCATGTACGTCTTGCCCCGTACCGTGCTCAAAGTAGATGTGGTGGTGCGGGTGGCCAAAAAATACAAAGGCCCTTACAGCGAGTACGCCCGGTTTCTGGGTGTCAATGACGCGATCAACTACGACGTAGAAAATTATTATTTGCAGGATGTAGTTGTTAATGCCATTGCCGAACCCGATCCGGCGCAGGTCTATTTTGTCGAAGCTGCCAGCCGCGATGCTAAAGATTACAAGCCTTTGCTGCTCGAAACAAATTCGCGTGGCTTCCTGATGGCTGCCGGCACTTCCGGTTCTTCGGCTCCTTCGGTTACCGACCAGGATCGTCAGGTGATTCGTCTTGAGGTGGAAGATGGCGTGGAGTTGCAGCAGATTTTTCATCCCGTTCGCAAAGTCAACACCACCGTAGATACCATCGTTCGGCGAGTAACGGTGGATACAGCCGTAGCACAGCGAAACTTTTATCGCATCAGAGCTTCTGATAAATCCACCGAAGAGATGGCGCTGGAGGCACTGCAAAAAATTGAGGAGATCCGCACTTCACGGCTCAACCTGTTGATAGGATTCCAGGAAACAGCTTATCAGTCGGAAGCATTGAAATATATGGATGCCGGATTGCAAAAACTCGAAAATGATTACCTCGACCTTTTCCGTGGGAAAACGGTTGAGCATCTCGAAACCCACACCTTTTATCACACACCCTCGGGCGGCGGCAATACGGTATTGTTTAAATTTTCGGAGCAGGCGGGTGTGGGGAGTGTGCGTGGTGCTACCGGAACGCCTGTGGAGCTGCAGCTCACCGCCGGTGAGGCCGGCCAAAAAGCAGCGCAATTTGCAGAGGCTCCCGTCGCCAACCGCCTGGCTTATCGTGTGCCCGGCACTGCCTGGGTGAAAGTAGTTTATAACCAGGAGGAGTTTTTTTATCAGCCCATGGCCATAACACAGTTTGGCGCCATCCGTTACCTGCCGCCGCAGCCCTTCGATGCTACTTTCGATCCCGAAACGGGAGCCTTGCGAAAACTTAGACTGGAGTAATTTCCTTCTACAGCAAGAGAAACAAATTCCGATGGGATAATATTATAAAATCTATCCGACAGCGATTTTGTCTGTAAATCAGCTAATTTTTAAAAATTGATGGTGTATCCATACCCTGTGCTTGCGGGTGGCTTAGGCTGCGGCGGCTCCTCTTTTGCTTTTTTGGTGTAGGAATAGCTGATGCCGGATTGCACCGGAAGTTTAAAAGCTATTTGTGTGCGGATAGTAGCTGTAACGCGCAGCCCACGATTCTTGGCTTTGCCATATTTCAGCATGTTTACCAGTCGCAGCGCCTCTTCGTCGCACCCATGACCGATGCCATGCGTTACCTCGGCAAAAACCACACGTCCATTTCCATCTACCCTGAAGCGTACGTACACCCGGCCTTCAATTTTATTTTCGAGCGCCGAGGCCGGATATTGCAGATTCTTGTGAATAAACTCCCGGAAGGCCTTTTTGCCGCCGGGATATTCAGGCATATCAATAAATTTTTTCCCTTTACCACTTTCTCTCATAACTGCAAAAATAACGAAAATATCTTCCGGCGCAGCCTTAGCTTTTTTGGCTCCAAACAGTTTTTGATTATTTTTGTTCCCTGACGCACCATGTACTATTCACTCACCTAATAAAAATTATACTATGCTTAATTTTTCAATCACTCCTGAGCAGGAAAAAATCAAAGAGAAATACCGCAATTTTGTGGAGAGCTGGGTTATTCCCAACCGGCTGAAATACGACGAGTTGGCGGAGTTTCCGTGGGATGTCGTTAAAGCTGCTTATCGCGAAGGCATCATGAACGGTCCTATGCCTGTAAAATATGGCGGCCACGACCACAGCCTGCTCGACGGTACTATTGCCAGCGAAGAGCTTGGTGCCGGCTGCATCGGCATCGGCATTAGCATTGATGCAAATACCCTGGCGCTTACGCCACTTTATCTGGCAGCCAGCGACGAGCAAAAGAACAAATATTTCGGCCTCATCAACGAAGTGCAGGGCGTGGCGGCTTACTGCCTCACCGAGCCTAATGCCGGCAGCGACGTGCAGGGCATCAAGTCCACCGCTATCCGCCATGCCGACAAGTACATCCTCAACGGGCACAAACGCTTCATCACCAATGCCGAGGCCTCTACTTTTCTCACCGTTTTTGCCATTACCGACCCCGAAAAAGGATCGCGCAGCCTCACCGCCTTCCTGGTTCCTACCGATTCGCCGGGAGTGGAGATGAAACCCCGCCTGAAAAAAATGGGACAAAAGGCAAGCGTACAAAACGAAATTATTTTTACAGATGTAGAAATTCCCGTCGCCAACCGCATCGGCGACGAGGGGTATGGTTTTATCATTGCCATGAAAACTTTCGACCGCACCCGTACGGGTGTAGCGGCTCTGAGCTTAGGTAATGCCCGTGCTGCCTACGAAACAGCCAAAGAGTGGACCAAGAACCGCAAGCAGTTTGGCAAACCCATTGCCGCCAATCAGGCCATTGCCTTTATGCTGGCGGATATGGCTACCAAAATAGAAAATGCGCGACTGCTCACCTGGTATGCCGCCTGGGCTTACGACAACGACCCCCGTAAAATCAACAAGCTCTCGGCGATGTCCAAACTCTATGCTTCCGATATCGGGATGGAAGTTACCACCGATGCCGTTCAGGCCATGGGTGGCGATGGATATACGTGGGATTTTGCTGTGGAGAAAATGATGCGCGATGCCAAGCTCTGCCAGATTTACGAAGGCACCAACCAAATACAGCGACTGGTGATTTCAAAGGCCATCCTGAAGGAGTAGCAAATTACCTTTTGCTCAGTGCTTCTCCGGCTCCGTAGCCCAGCCATTCATGGTTCGGTAGCCCAGCCATTCATGGCTGGCAATAGCGATAATGCGCATGGCAGGCGCCTTCGCTCGAAACCATGCAGGCGCCCACAGGGTCTTGTGGCGTACACACGGTGCCAAAGAGTTTGCAATCAGCGGGTGATTTTACACCTTTTAAAATCTGCCCACAAATACATCCTTTGGGCTCGCGCGTGGGTTCTATCGTCACCGGAATATTTTCGGCGTCCAAATGATTGTATTTTTCCTTTAGCATTAATCCGCTGTGGTGAAGCATTCCCAGCCCGCGCCACCAGTCGTTGCGCGGTTCAAAAACTTCGGCCACAAGCTGCTGTGCCTTTTGGTTGCCTTGGGGAGGTACAGCACGCCGGTATTGAATTTCCACTTTGGGAGCTTTGTCTTCGATTTGCTGCACCAGCATATAAATGGCTTGCAGCAGGTCAAGCGGCTCGAAGCCGGAAATTACCACGCCCACTTTATAGTTTTCGGCCAGCCCGCTGTACATGCCGCTGCCGGTGATGGCGCTCACGTGTCCCGGCCCGATGTAACCGTGGATGTTAACACCTTCGTCGATGAGTGCTGCCATGGCGGGTGGCATCACCTTGTGAGAACTGAGGAAAAAGAAATTTCTGAACTGCTGCTGGTGCGCTATTTTAATGCCTGCGGCGCTTCCCGGAGTGGTGGTTTCAAAACCTATTCCCGGGAAGAGGATGCGTTTATCCGGATTTTTTTTTGCCAGCGCAATGGCGTCGAGGATGCTGTAAACAATGCGGACATCAGCGCCACGGGCTTTCTCGTTGTCGAGCGATGAGGACGATCCCGGCACACGGATCAGGTCGCCAAAAGTGGCTACGATTACATTGGGAAGCCTTGCCAGCGCTATGGTGTGATCGATAAAGCGGCGGCTGGTGACGCACACCGGACAGCCCGGACCCGAAAGCAGCCGGATGGTTGGCGGAAGCAAAGCAGGAATACCATATTTGCGGATAGCCATGGTGTGGCCACCGCAAACTTCCATCAGGTTGACGGAGCGTGTAGAGATGGCTTTGATTTTATCAGCAAGTGCCAGCACCAGCTTCTTGTCTCTGTATTCGTCGATGTATTTCACAAGGTCATAATTTTTACAACAGTATCATTCCACGAACTATTCATAACATTTTATTTATTTTGGGCTAAAGCCCACTATAATTTTTCTTTAGCTTTTATCCCCGGTCTAAAGGGCAGGGTTAGTGATCAGTCGCCTACAAAAAACATCTATTTTAAAACTTACTCCTTCTTAATATTCTGTTGCCGGTTAAAATAATGCAGCGGGTCGCCCCATTCACCTATCGCTACCTTACAGCCGGCGCTTTCGATGGAAACTTTAAGATTGGCCAGATGACTTTCGGTCTCTTCGTGCAGGTTGGGTTTGTTAGCGTAAAGCTGATATCCTTCGCGGTATTTGAGTGGCGTAAGGTTGGGCATGATTACATTGGCGCCTACAGTGAGTGCTTTTTCCCGTCCCTTTGGATGCAGCGTTTGCATGGCGGTGGTGGCGGCAATGTTGATGTCGGGCATTATGATGCGCAGCAGTGCCACCATCTTCATCGACAGCTCAAAGCGTTCGTCGGCGGGCAGCAGCAGATGGCGATATTTATACAAATGAGTTTCCTCGTGTTCGATGTAGGGTCCCATGCCTACCATGTCGATGTTGTGGTTCCGGATGAAAAGCAGGTCGTCGGCAAGATGGCTGATGGTTTGAAAAGGCAGCCCAATCATCACGCCAGTACCGGTTTGATAATCGCAATACTGCAAAAGCTTCAGGGCGTCGAGACGTTTGTCGAAGCTGTGCAACGAATCGTTGGGATGCATTTTTTGGTACAGCTCGCGGTTGGATGTTTCGATGCGCAGCAAATAACGATGTGCTCCGTTGCGGCGCCAGAGTTTTAAAGTTTCTGCAGTTTGCTCGCCCAGCGACAGCGTTACGTGGAGTTCGCCATGCGTCGCGTTGCGTATCTGCGAAAGCAAAAAGGCAATTTTTTCTACAAATATTTTATCGTTACGCTCGCCCGACTGAAGCACCAATGAGCCAAAGTTGTTGCGATGTGCCAGTAAAGCAGCTTCCAGCACTTCATCATCGGTGAGGGTGTAGCGTTTTACGTTTTTATTGCCGCGCCGCACGCCACAGTAAAAGCAGTTTTTCGTGCAGCGATTCGAATATTCGATCAGCCCGCGGTAATACACGTTGTTGCCCACCACTTGCTCTTTTGTCTGCTTTGCCTGCCGGTACAACTCTTCCAGTTCGGTACCCTGGCTCATCAAGAGCCGGGAAAGATTATCGTTATTAAAATTATCTAATGTCATGGGTTTTTTAATAAAATCCTTTCTGCTGGTGGTCTGCAGAGACGATTATGCTTTATAAATTTTTAAAAAAGGAGCAACGGAGCGCTCGTAAATTCCGTGTAGCCAGGCGATGGCCATGCCGTAATTGGTTACCGGAATGCCTGCTTCCACAGCAGGTTGCAGGCGGCTGGCGATTTGCTTGCGGGTGATCATGCAGCCGCCGCATTGCACCACCAGGGCATAGTTATGGATGTCGCGCGGCAGATTGTCGAGGCCTGCAACGATGTCGAAATCCAGGTTTTTCCCCGTTTGTTTTCTCATCCAGCTGGGGATTTTCACCCTTCCGATGTCGTCGCAGGAAACATGATGCGTGCACGATTCAAGAATCAATACCCGGTCGCCATCCTTGAGGTCGCCAATTTTGGGTGTGCCTTTCAGATAATTGCCGAAGTCGCCCTTGTGATGCGCCAGCATGATGCTGAAGCTGGTGAGCGGAATGCTGCGCGGGATGATCTTGCTCACCATGCCAAATGCCTGGCTGTCGGTGATGGCGAGCGTGGGTTGTGGTTTGGCGCGTTTCAGATAATGCGCCAACTGGCTTTCGCGAAGAAGAATTGCCACGGCATAATTGTCGAGAATGTCGCGCACGGCCTGCATCTGCGGCAATATCATGCGTCCTTCGGGTGCCGCCGTGTCGATGGGCGTCACCAGCAGCACTATGTCGTTGGGAGCAAGCAGCTCGCCCAGCATCGACTTGGTTTTGTATGCCGATTCAGGTACCAGCCGTTGCAGAGTTTTTATCACTTCCGGCAGGGCGCTGGGTTGCAGGGTGCTAAAGTCGATAATAGTGTATGGCTCGGTAGCCGTAATCTTTTCGTGCGCTATTTCCGATAGTGGCTCCAGATCACTTTTGTTGTGAATGATAAAGAAAGGTATGTCGAAAGATTTGAATTCATCAATCAAATTTTTTTCGTAGCCGCCAAACATGTTGTTGGTAATGACAAGAATCGCCAAATCGATGGTCTTGATGATGGCACGGGTGCGGGCAATGCGTTTGTTGCCCAGATCGCCGGTATCGTCGATGCCGGCAGTATCCACCAACACTGATGCGCCGATGCCGGGAATCTCAATCGACTTTTTCACCGGATCGGTGGTAGTGCCTGGCGTCTCGCTTACAATGGCCACTTCCTGCCCGGCCAGCGCATTGATGATGGAGCTTTTGCCATTGTTGCGTCGTCCGAAAATCCCGATGTGGGGTTTGGCATCTTTTCCTTTGGTCATGGTTGGTTCTTCTATTATTTTTTTAAATAATTTACAGCTTTTAGCGGGCTTTCTTTAACTTTTCATATTTTAGCAAAATTACAGAAAACCACACGGTGGTTAGCCGCTTACTTTTTTACTAACCTTTATTTTTGCTTTATTTGCAATTACAAATTCTATCAACATAAAATATGCTTACCATGAAACTACTACGTACTATGCTGCTGCCGCTTCTTGTGCCGGCAATTTTTTTATCTGCCGGCTTTTCTTTGGCCGGACAACCCACTGCACCTGTCGGGTTGCATTTCAAAAACCTGACCATTGAGCCGCAAGCCAATGCAGATGAATATTTGGCTAAAGCCAATATTACCGACGAACAAACCTTTAACGGAAGTTTTTATAAAATCGTTCAGTTTTATCAAATTCCTACTGTTGATCAACGGCGCGACCTGGCCGGGGCAGGCATCCGGCTGCTCGACTACATTCCCGAAAAGGGATATTTTGCTGCTTTTCGCAATGATTTTAGCCGGGTGGATGCCGGGGCTTTTTCGTTGCGCAGCATCATGGGGATAACGCCGGCCATAAAACTGGCGCCGATGCTTTACGCCGAAAGCTATCCTGAACATGCGCTGCGTGCCAGCGGAAAAATTAGTCTGCTTGTGAGCATCTTCCCTGATGTAGATGCGGAAGCAGCCTATCGTGCGCTGCTGTCACAAAATGTAGAAGTGAGTGCTCCGGCTGAAGGGGGTGAGTTTTTTAGTGTGATTGCCGATATCGCTCAGATACAGCAATTGGCTTCTTTGCCCTTCGTGGTTTACCTCGAGCCGATTTATCCCGACCCTGAGCCTGAAAACTATACCGGACGCACATTGCATCGCGGCAACGCCATCGCCACCGGGATGTCGGCCGGCCGGCATTATGATGGTACAGGTGTAAATGTGATGCTTCAGGACGACGGCGATGTCGGGCCGCACATCGACTTTACGGGACGCATCGCCGCTCAGTACGTCGGCTATTTTGGTGGTGACCACGGCGATCATTGTGCTGGAATTATTGGTGCTGCGGGGAATCTTGATCCAAAGGTGCGAGGCAACGCTTTTGGCGCGACGCTCTATATTTATGGAGCAGCACCTCAATATCCGGGGTTTACACAAATACCTTCTCACTATTTTAGCAACGAGATACGTGTTACTTCCACTTCCTACAGCAATGGCTGCAATGCTGGCTATACCTCGCTTGCGCGGATGCTCGACGTCCAGCTCAATCTTTACCCTGCCCTGGCGCATGTGTTTTCGGCAGGAAACGACGGAACAAGTAATTGCAATTATGGCGCAGGCCCCGGCTGGGGGAATATTACCGGTGGCCATAAGGTGGCCAAAAATGTGATAACAGTTGCCAACCTGAACGAGACAGATGGTCTCTCCTCCTCGAGTAGCCGTGGCCCTGCCCACGATGGACGTATCAAACCCGACATTTCTGCTAAGGGAACCGACGTTTACAGCACCCTGCCCGATGATGAGTATGGCTTTAAAACCGGTACCTCCATGTCGTGTCCGGGCGTGGCCGGTGTGATGGCGCAGCTCTTCGACGCCTATCGGCAGCTTAATGGTGGTTCCGATCCAATGGGTGGATTGCTGAAAGGAATTGTGCTAAACACTGCCGAAGATCTGGGAAATCCGGGGCCTGACTTTCGTTTTGGCTGGGGACGCATCAATGCGCTGCGCGCTGTGAAGGTGCTCGAAGAAAACCGCTACGACTCGGCTACCATCGAAACCGGACAAACTTTCGTTCATAATTTTGAAGTACCTGAAAATACTGCACAACTGCGTGTGATGGTTTATTGGACCGATTATCAGGCGTCGGTTAATTCAAACTGGGCGCTGGTTAACAATCTCGATATTACCGTTGCCGATCCCGACAACAATATTTGGCAACCCTGGGTGCTCAATCATTTTCCACATGCCGACAGCCTTAACAAAACAGCCATTCGGGGCACCGACGAGCGCAACAATATGGAGCAGGTGACCCTGGATATGCCTGCCGCCGGAGCTTACAGCCTCTCCGTAGAAGGAACGAGCATTCCGCAGGGACCACAGAAATATTATATTATTTATGAATTTATCCCTGAAGCTGTGGTTTTGACCTATCCGGTTGGCGGCGAGCAACTGGCGCCGGGCACCGAAGAGTTGATTCGCTGGGATGCCTTTGGCAGTGATGAGCTTTTTAGTATTGAGCTTTCGCTTGACGACGGAGCGACCTGGGAAGTGGTGAGGGAAAACATAAATGGTAACGACCGGACTTATAAATGGGGTGTTCCCAATGCTGCCAATGGAAAGGTGTGGATGCGCATCACACGCGGAGAATATGTTTCGCAAACTGCCGGAGCTTTCACCATTATGGCTCCGCCACGAAATCTCACTATCGACTGGGCGTGCGAGAATGCCCTACATCTGAGCTGGATGGAGGTGCCCGAAGCTACAGAATACATCATTTACCAGTTGGGCGAAAAATACATGGAGCCTGTTGCTACCACTACCATCAACTCTTTTATTGTTGACAACATCAACTCATCCGACACCTACTGGTACAGTGTAAGTGCCGCTACCTCTGACGGCGTCGAAAGCCTGCGAGCCAATGCCGTGAAGAAAAGCCCGGGTACTTTTCAGTGTTATCAGAGCGATGCCTGGCTCACGGCGGCCCCTTCGGTCGATTGGGGTCTTTTTCAGTTGTGTATGGAACTGGAAGCGCTTGATGTAACGGTAGAGATGAAAAATTTTGGCGTGGAGCCGATCATAAATCCGGAATTTGGCTACCAGCTCGATGCCGGAGTTATTTTTACAGAAACCTATTTTGGAACCATCCAGCCCGATTCTACAATACGGTTCACCTTTAGCGATCCTGTAAGCATTAACGAAATAGGCGAATACGTGCTCAAAACCTGGGTGGACTATGCTCCCGACGGCAATCCCGATAACGACCTGCTCATCACCAATCTGGAAGTAATTGAAGGCGCTCTGTTTTTACCCGGTAATATCCAGACTTTCGAGAATTTTGAGAATTGTATTCCGGCACCCCTGTGCGAGTTGCTCAACTGCCCACTTTCAGAAAACTGGATCAATCTTACCAACCTGGAAAAAGATGATGTGGACTGGCGCGTGTGGCATGGCGGCACCAGTACCTACAACACCGGCCCGTCGGCCGACCATACCTCCGGCACCAGTGAAGGGAAATATCTTTACACCGAGCCATCGGTTATTTGTTTTGATAAAGAAGCCATAATGATGTCGCCATGTATCGACCTTGCCGGTGGCGTGAGTCCGGCACTCGATTTTTGGGTACATGCCTACGGCACTGATATTGGCCGCCTGCATGTAGATCTTTTCGACGGTTCTACCATTCGTCGCGATATTATGCCGCCAATCATCGGCAACCAGGGCAATGAATGGAAAAATGTAGTGGCCGATCTGACCGAATACAACGGCAGAAAAATTGGCCTCCGTTTTAGAGTCTTTACCGCTGGTGGCCAAGCCGGCGACCTGGCTATCGACGACATTGCCATCACCGATGTTACAAGTATTAATAATCGCAACATTGGACCGGGCGTTTTAAATCTTTATCCCAACCCGACCAATGGCCTGGTGAATGTTTCACTAGAAAATGCCGGAACGGAACGGTTTGCACTCGACGTTTACGACATTTATGGCCGCACAGTTTACACCAAAGCAATCGCAGCGGTTGACGGGAAAATTGTACATGCCACGGATTTGTCAGGATTGCCCGGCGGCGTTTATTTTGTCAGGCTTACCTCGCAAAGTGCCTCCTACAACAGCAAGATCACTTTACGGTAAAAGTAAAAGGTTTAATCCGATAGAAGTGAGATGAAAATTGCTTTTTGCCATGTTAATTTCAATGGCCTTTTATTCCTCGGTGTATTTTTGCAATTTTTAATTTTTTCTGCAAAACCGCTGCAAGCACAAACCACCAAGGCAAACGACAGCACAGCGAGTGCTGTTAACCTTGCCTCAAAGTTTGACGCTATAACCGATCTGTATGGCAGCCTGCGTTTTAAAGCCGGCGCAACTTTTAATGGTGAGTTTGGTATGCGTAATCAATCCAGCAGGATAGGCCTGAAGCTGCATACCAATATCACCAAAGGTATCGACGCCATCGGGCAACTGGAGGTGGGTGTAAACTTGGTAGACACCCAGACAAAAATCGTGTTTAATGCCGACCCGGGCGGTGCCGTTGGTGAGGTGGATAACATCTTCACCTCACGCATCGGCTGGGTGGGAATCGATACAAAATTTGGTCAGTTGACCTGGGGCAAGCAGTGGTCGGTTTATTACGACATTGCACAGTTTGCTGATGCTTTTTACGCTTTTGGTGGCGATGCTTCGGGAGCTTTTGCCGCCGGAACTGATGGCTCCATTTCCGGCACCGGACGCCCTGCCAACGCCATTCAGTATCGTTTTATTCACGATTATTTCGGCATTGGCTTGCAGGTGCAAAACAGGTTCATTTCGCCAAACTACAAGAAGTACGCTGATGTTTATGCTGTTTCATTAGTAATAAAACCTTTAGAAAATTTCCAACTTGGCGGCGCTTACAGTAAAGTGCGCGATGGCATTTTCGATCCTGACCCCACCGAGCCTCGCCTCGGCGATGAAGCCATGATTGCCGGTGTGCAATACGATAATCGACGCCTCAACGTGAGTGTAACGGCCAGCTCGTTTACCAACCACGAAATCGACGAGAACCGCAACTATTTTAGCGGCTATGGTGTTGAGTTCTTCACCCAGTATCGTTTTCTTGAAAAGTGGTCAGTTTATTCCGGCCTCAACTTCTTGCAACCTAAGAGCGATCAGCCTGTTGGCGATTACACCGTGCGCTATGTGGATGCAGGCGCAAGTTATTCATTCTCCAAAAACAGCCTGGCTTTCGTAGAAATAAAATTGGACGACAGCAAAAACAGCGATGGCACCGCCGGAAAAAACAGCATATTTTCTTTTGGTTTGTATCTTGGGTTTGAGTATTAATGGAAACTCAAATTGATCAATGGTTGAAAATGATGATAAAAACACCATAATCTCACTCAAAACACCGTTGGTGCCTGTTTACATCCGGTTAACACAACCGTTAAACTTAGTTAATTGAGAATGTTAATTTTTTTGATCACAAACTATAATCCTATTTTTGCGTTCCACAATTTAACAAAAAACTAAAAAATCATATTTATGAAACGTTTACTTACAACCACAGGAATTTTATTGTTCTCGATGCTGATGCTGCACGCTGTTGCGCAAAGTAGCGGCGAGGTAGTTACCGGAAACGAAATTGGCAACGACATTGGCGATTTTGAAGCCAAAGGTACCGATGGTAATTTTAAAAAGCTGTCGGATTTGCGTGGCAATATGGTACTGCTGGTGTTGTGGAACTCCAAATGCGGCCATTGCGTTACCGAGAACAAATTTTATCAGGAAGCTTACAATCAGTTTCACGACAAGCAATTTACCAAGGGCAAAGGCTTTGAGGTTTACCAGATTGGTCTTGACAAAGAAGAAGCTACCTGGAAAGAATACATCGAAGCCAGCGGTTTTCCATACAAAAATCATGTGTATGTGCTCGATAGCTGGAAAGACCCTAATGTGCGCTTCTTTGGTGTAAAAAATCTGCCCGGAACTTTTCTCATCGATGGCGATGGCATCATCCTCGAAAAAGGTTTCGGCGGCAAAGAGCTGCCGGCCTTGTTAGAAAAATACCAGAAAAAATAGCGAATTATTTTTCAGGGATTTGTGTAGCTGAAAAATAATTGTACTTTTGCAGCCCTAAAATTTAGGGCTGTATTATTTTACTGAAGCATAAAAAACTTATTTGATAATGGCAAATCATAAATCGGCGTTAAAACGCATCAGAGCATCCAGAGCAAGAAGAATTGGCAACAGTTATTATGCAAAGACGATGCGTAACCAGATCAAGAAATTCAGAAGTCTGGACGACAAAGCGGCAGCACAGGAGCAATATCCCAAGCTGGCTTCTATCATCGATAAAAACGCTAAGCGTTCGATCATTCATCGTAACAAAGCTGCCAACCTGAAGTCGAAGCTGGCCAGGCACATGAGTGCTTTGTAGAAAGCAGCAGCTTTTTCCGAAAAAAATACGATAGCCTCTCTGCCAATGCGCAAGGGGCTTTTTTCGTATATTCGCGTCTCCATCATAAAACGCGAAAATTATGGAACCTTACACCGGCCACAGCGCTATACCACAATGGGCTGAAAGCGATCGCCCGCGCGAAAAACTTCTGCTCAAAGGCAAAACAGCCCTCACCGATGCCGAGCTGCTTGCCATCCTTATCCGCTCGGGAACCCCCAAACTATCGGCCATCGATCTGGCCAAACAAATCCTCAGCACGGTTGACAACAATCTTATAGGCCTCTCCAGGATTACCGTTTCCGATCTTTTACAATTTAATGGTATTGGCGATGCCAAAGCCATCACGGTGGTGGCTGCGTTGGAGTTGGGGCGCCGCCGGCGGGGCGCCGAAGCCATGCAGCGAAAAACCATCACTTCAAGCGCCGACGCTTACGAGGTGCTGCAGATGCACATTGGCGACATCGACTATGAGCAGTTTGCCATCATCATGCTCAACCAGGCCAACCAGGTACTGAAAGTAGAAAACATAAGCGAGGGCGGAATAACCGGAACGGTGGTTGACCCCAAGCGTGTGTTCCGAACAGCTATTAATAACAATGCCATCAACATTATCCTGGCGCACAACCACCCGTCGGGCAGCCTCAAGCCCAGCAAAAATGATCTCGATCTGACGCAGAAACTCAAAAAAGCAGGAGAATATTTACAGATTATGGTGCTCGATCACCTCATTGTGGGCGACAACAAATACCTTTCGATGGCCGATGAGGGATTTCTTTGAAACTAAGGCACCGCATAGGCAATCATCTCTTCATAAACATGCCGCCAGCCTTCCCAGCGCTTTTGGTCGCTCAGCGATTCGTTGTGCCACAAGCTGATGAAAGTCCCGTCCACCGCTTTCACCTCGTCAATTAATAATTTGATAATAGCCAGCGACTGCTCCGTAGTTTTGTACATATAATCTTTGAGTGCTCCTTCCATCACCTGAAACGGGTGAATCAGCAGCTTGGTGACAGTCTCCATATCCAGATCATAAAAATAAAAAGGATCGCAGATGCCGGCACGGAAGCCCGGCGCCGAGGCATAACCCATGGTGTAGTCGTCGGTAATGTCGAGTTGAATGAGGTTGCGGTAGGTTGCAGGGAAATTGAGCCTGAGGAAATGTTGCCGGCTTTGGGTGATCTCACGGTTCAGGATGCGGTTGAGGCGGTCAATCTCGATTTTTAATTTTGAAAAACTTTCGTTTGAGGCCACCGACGGATGTATGCCTACCTGTGCATAATCGGCCAGCGACTTGATGAGCACCTGAAAATGCCGGCTGGTTACCGGAAGATTCTTGTCGAGGCTGCCATAATCGGCCAGCAGGATAAAATAGATGGGCTGAAGCTGATAGCGCTTTTGAAGCCAAAGTTGGTAATTGTAGGTGTCGAAGGGATCTTTGCGTAGCCCCAGGATTACCTTTACGCGTTCAAGAATTTCGCGAAACTCGAATCTGGAAAGTGCCGCAACGATGCCGCCCACCGTGCGCACAGCTCCTTTGTGTTTGTAGGCGTAGGCCGAGTCGATGTCGATGGTGGGAATAAACTGGTAGTGACGTTTTTCAAACGACAGCTCCGGGAATCGTTTGGTTAAAATGTCTTTAATTTTTTGTGCCCAGATGTTGACCACGGGCTTGCGCAAAAACTCTTTTCGCCCGGCAAAGCTCTCTGCCGCCTCAAAGCGGCCAAAGCGGTCGCGCATGTAGGGCAAATACTCTTCGTAGCGCGTCACCAGATAAAAGGCTGCTGCAAAAGGGTCGAACGGCAAGGCTGATTTGCTGTGATGCACCGGATAAAAAGCTGCATTTTTTTCGTAAAGAAAATAATTCAAATCCTGCCCTTCGATGCCGGTTTTGAAGAGCAGGTCGGTGGACTGGAAAAACAGCTCCTGGCCAAAGGGGGTCGAAGCGTAGCTGAATTTAGCCCCGGTGCAGGCTCTGAATCGCTCCGCACTGCTGGTAAGCTCAAAAGGAGTTGCCAACAACTGCTCAAAAAACAAGTTGAAAATATAGTTGATCCTTTTGGTGATCTTTGGCGTGTAAATTAGCAGCATACTTTAGGTTTGATTTTTCAATCGTCAAAAATAGCAAATTACCACCAGCAGACGGCAATAGCTTTTGCTGGAATTGTGAATAAAAACTGGTACGGCTTAGCGTATTAAATCATTACTTTTGGGCTTTGATATTTTGGAGATAATATGGATAATTTTCTGGTTTCAGCACGCAAGTATCGCCCCGATACTTTTGCCTCGGTAGTGGGGCAGGATCATGTAACGCGAACGCTCAAAAACGCGATTAGAAATAATCAGTTGGCGCAGTCGTTTTTATTTACCGGCCCTCGGGGCATTGGCAAAACTACCTGCGCCCGCATCCTGGCCAAGACCATCAACTGCGAAAATCTTACCCACGACATCGAGCCTTGCAACCAATGCGAGTCGTGTGTTTCCTTTAATAAAAGCACCTCTTTTAATATCCATGAACTCGATGCGGCTTCCAACAGCTCGGTGGACAATATCCGCAGTCTGATCGATCAGGTGCGCGTGCCACCGCATCACGGCAGGTACAAGATTTACATCATCGACGAGGTACACATGCTCTCTTCTCAGGCTTTCAATGCATTCCTGAAAACACTGGAAGAGCCGCCGCCTTACGCCAAATTTATCCTCGCCACCACCGAGCGTCACAAAATCATCCCAACCATTTTGTCGCGTTGTCAGATTTATGATTTTAAACGCATCTCAGTAGATGATATCGCGCGCCATCTGCGCTTTGTAGCCGACAGCGAAAAGGTACAGGCCGAAGATGAGGCTTTGCAGATCATCGCCCAGAAAGCCGATGGTGCTCTGCGCGATGCACTCTCTATATTCGATCAGTTGGTGAGTTTTACCGGGATGGATTTGAAATACAGCACGGTGGTCGAGAGCCTCAATGTGCTCGACTACGATTACTATTTTACCATCACCAGTCATCTGATGCAAGGTAAGCTGCACGACGCTTTACTGGTGTTGGATAAGATCATCGACTCGGGTTTCGACGGGCAGCATTTCCTTTCGGGGTTGGGCAGCCATCTGCGCGACTTGCTGATATGCCAGGACGAGCGCACGGTGCGGTTGCTCGAAGTTGGCGAAAAAACAAAAGCGCGCTATCATCAGCAGGCTATTGCTACCGATCCGGCTTTTCTTTTGCGTGCGCTCAACATCGTTCAGAAAACCGATTACAACTACAAAACCGGTAACAACAAACGATTGCATCTGGAGATTGCACTGATGCAGATAGCCTCGCCGGCAATGGATTTGGCAGCGCCCGACGTCATGGTCGCCGGACCAGTAGCAGCCGACGCATCGAAAAAAAAAACAGTAGTCGCTCCTGAATCGCCGGCGGCTTCTTCACCGTCACCAGTTAAGCC
>JAAYIU010000271.1 GCA_012523265.1 Bacteroidales bacterium
GCCTAATTCGCGTGAATTCGTGGATTCTTTTTGGCTGTCCGCTAATTTCCGCTAATGAAGCGAATTTACGCTAATATTTTTTTAACCACAGAGAACTCAGAGAAGGCGCAGAAAACACAGAGATTTTCATCTGTGGTTTTTCATAAAATTGAATTCGTGTTGATTCGCCTAATTCGCTTGAATTCGTGGAGGATTTCATCATTAAAGATACAAACACCGGTAAGCCGCCGGAGCGTTTACCTTCACTTTGAATTTTTTGTCTTTCTCCACCACAAAAGTCTCGAAAGGCTTGTAGGTTTTCCACTCGTTCTGGCCGGGCAGTTGCACCACCAGCTCGCCCGAGGTTACCGTCATGTGTTCGATGGTGTTGGTACCAAATTCGTACTCGCCTGCGGCCATCACACCGGTAGTGATTTTCCCGTCGGCATTTTCAAAACCAATCGATTTTACTTTTCCATCATAGTATTCGTTTACTTTTAGCATAGCTTCTTTGTTTTTTGTATTAATAATTAAAAAAAATTGTGATGGCAAAGATAGGCGCATTTCTTCATTACCGCTGCTTTCAAAAGCTGTCCGTTTTTACAACCGTGCTAAACCTTTCGTGTTTATTTATCTTTGTTTTTTTTAAATGAATCCTCAGATGAAATACTTTCTCCTGGCTACTCTCCTCGGCTTCACCACGCTGCTGTCGCTACCGGCGCAAAATCTCATTCAATACGTAAATCCTATGGCGGGCACACAACGCATGGGGCACACCTTTCCGGGTGCGGCCGTCCCGTTTGGCGCGGTGCAGCTCAGTCCCGATACTGACACCATTCAGTACGACGATAACGGCCAGTACAACCGCCGCGTTTACGAATATTGCGCCGGCTACCAATACGACGATTCCACCATCGTCGGCTTCAGCCACACGCATTTCAGTGGTACGGGTCATTCCGACCTGGGCGACCTGCTGGTGATGCCTACCGTGGGCGCGCTGCAGCTCAGTCCCGGCACCGAAGCCAATCCTGAGTCGGGCTACCGAAGCCGGTTTTCGCACTTGAACGAAGTAGCAGAACCGGCATTTTACAGTGTTCTGCTCGACGACTATCAGGTGCAGGCTGAGCTTACCGCCACCACGCGGGTGGGATTCTATCGCTACACTTTCCCGAAAACCAACGAGGCACACATCATCTTCGACCTGCGGCATGGCATTTATAATTATGAAGGAAAAAATGTGTGGACTTTCGTGCGCGTCGAAAACGATTCGCTGATCACCGGCTATCGCCAAACCAACGGCTGGGCGCGCACCCGCACCGTTTATTTTGCGATGGCTTTTAGCAAAAAGTTTAAAAACTATGGCCACAAAAAATACGACAAGACCATCTACCGCGGCTTCTGGCGAAAATTTGACGAAGCGCATAATTTCCCTGAAATGGCCGGCCACGACATCACAGCTTATTTCGATTTTGATATGACAGAGGGCGCGCCGCTTCTCGTCAAGGTAGCGCTATCACCGGTGAGCACAGCCGGAGCTTTGGCAAATATGGAAGCAGAAGTTCCTGGATGGGATTTCGATGCCACAAAAAAACAATGCCAGGAGTTGTGGAATAAGGAGCTGTCGCGGATTCAGGTCGAAACACTTACCGAAGCCGATAGGCGTGTTTTTTATACCGCGCTTTATCATGCATTTCTTACGCCCGTCATTTACGAAGATGTGGATGGACAATACCGTGGCCTCGATCAAAACGTGCATACCTCCGATGACTTTACCAACTACACCATTTTCTCGTTGTGGGATTCCTATCGCGCGCTGCATCCGCTCTTCAATTTGATACAGCCTGCCCGCAACGCCGACATGGTGAGCAGCATGCTGGCGCATCAGCAGCAAAGCCCACACAAAATGCTTCCGGTGTGGTCGCATTACGCCAACGAAAACTGGTGCATGATCGGTTACCACAGCGTTTCGGTAATCGCCGATGCGGTGGCCAAAGGTGTTTACACCAAAAACCTTCCTGCTGCCCTCGATGCCTGCATCGCGACAGCGACCTACCAAAAGTATGACGGCATCGGTGATTATATGGGAATGGGCTATGTGCCCGACGACGGCAACGGCAGCTCCGTGAGCAAAACTTTGGAATATGCTTACGACGACTGGTGTATTGCTCAACTGGCATTTGCTGCAGGCGATAATGACGCTTACGCTAAATTTAGCCGGCGTGCTGCGAATTACCAAAATGTGTTCGACGATGCCTCGCGGTTTATGCGGCCACGGTTCTCCGACGGCTCCTTCCGCGCCAGCTTCGATCCACTCGACACCCACGGCCAGGGCTTCATAGAAGGCAATGCATGGAATTACGGATTGTACGTGCCGCAAAACCCCGAATGGCTTGTGCAGAAATTTGGTGGCGCCACGGCCTTTGCCGCCATGCTCGATTCGTTGTACACCCTGCACCTTTCCGATGAACACATCGCCGCCAACGAAGACATCACCCGCGACGGCATCATCGGGCTGTATGTGCATGGCAACGAGCCGGGGCATCACATTCCGTATCTGTATAACTTTACCAATCAGCCGTGGAAAACTCAGGAACGTGTGCGCATGATCTGCCAGACCATGTACGCCGATGCACCCGATGGCCTCTGCGGCAACGACGACTGCGGCCAAATGTCAGCATGGTATATCTTCTCGGCGCTGGGTTTTTATCCGCTCTGCCCCGGCTCCGACGAATATGAGATTGGAAGCCCAACGGTGAAAGAAGCCCTGCTGCAAGCGGGGGAGGGGAAAAGTTTAAAAATCCTCACCGAAAACCAAAGCCCCGAAAATGTGTATGTAAAAGAGGTGTTACTCAACGGCCAGAAAATCGATGATCACAAACTCCATCATCAGCAACTGATGGCGGGTGGCACCTTAAAATTTGTGATGGCAAACAAGCCGGGTATGCGATGATGGAATTTATTAATATTCCATTTTGGAATAATTAAAATTCTTATCTTTGCAAAATGAATAAGATGAATGAAGTAACAATAAAAAATTCTGGTGCAACTTTTACACCTTCAGGATTGGCTGATTTTCTTGCTGAAAAGTTAATTTCAGAAATTAGCCAAGCACCGACAACTTCATTTACTATTCTTGATCCTGCATGTGGCGAAGGCGAACTTTTAGCTTCAATTGCAAGAAAGTTCGATTCGACCAATGATAAAATTAATCTGAAAGGTTTTGATACAAACGTTGATTATTTGCTAGCAGCAAAAGCAAAACTTTCAGAGTTCAAATTCGATATTGATATTCAAAACAAAGATTTTTTAAATACCGAGGGAGCCAGCTTTGAGCCATTGAATTTATTTACACAGAAAATCAGTGACGAATATGCCGATTTGATTATCGCCAATCCACCCTATGTCAGAACTCAACTACTTGGAGCAGAAAAAGCACAGGAAATTGCAAAGCGCTTTAATCTGAAAGGACGAATAGACTTGTATTATCCTTTTTTGATTGCAATGACAAATGTTTTAAAAAAAGGCGGCTTATTAGGCGTAATAACTTCCAATCGGTATCTGTTCACCAAAAGCGGGGAATCTATCAGAACTTTCTTGCTTGATAATTATGACCCTATTGAAGTTATTGATTTAGGGGATACAAAAATTTTCGACGCCGCAGTATTACCAGCCATTTTTATAGGGCGAAAAAAAATCAAAAAAAATCAACTTTCAACACAATGTAAGTTTGCTAAAATTTATGAATTTGTAAATGGCTCAGAAAAAGATGCAATTAAAGCTGAATCATTATTTCTAGTTTTAAATAGCGACAAACCTGGAGTCTATTCAGTACTTGATAAAAAGTATAAATACACTGTTGGCTTGTTGAAGCATACAC
>JAAYIU010000431.1 GCA_012523265.1 Bacteroidales bacterium
ATTCACGCCATTGCTCATGCCTGCGGCCACATCACGGCTGCGTTTTACCACACCCGGAAAATCGACTTTAGACTCCCCTTCTATTTTCAGTCCGTAGTCGGCTGCATGTTTCATGTAATTGAATACCTGAGCGCTCTTGAGCAAAGCTTTGGTAGGGATGCAGCCCCAGTTGAGGCATACACCGCCCACCGATTCTTTTTCTACTACGGCAGTTTTCAAACCCAGCTGAGCGGCTCTGATGGCAGCTACGTAGCCGCCGGGGCCGCTGCCTATTACTATCAGATCATAATTCATAAGTTGTCAGTTTTTTAATTTCTGCAAATTTAGACAAAAAAGGATGGTGTCATTTTTGGGCATGCCGGGAGGCGCTGTTAAATATTCTTAATCCGCGGGCAGTTGGCGGGTCTTAGTCCTTAGGTGGCAGTTTCCTTGACACGTTCAGCTTAGGTTAGTTTCGACTGATTTCGACAGGCTGGTTTCGACAGGCTCAACCACCGCAACCGCAAGGAACAACGAACAACGAACTTGAGCGAAGCTGCCTGCCTCGACCCATCGGGGAAATCCCGAGAGTTCAGCGATTCGGGAAACAAAACAACAAATCCCCCCTACTTCTTTTCCTGCTCCGCCATGTATTTTGCATCCATGCTGATCATCTCATCGAGCGGGCGGTTTTGTTCGGCAGCTTTTCCGGTTACCGCTTCGAGCCAGTCGGGGGTAGTGCGGATAAGATTTTCGTAGTAACTGATTCGCTCCTGCAACGGGTCTTGCTGGTTCTGATTGTAAAGATATTCCGCATCGATGGCAATCATCCGCTCCGGCGGCATGCGGTAGTAGTTGGCTTTTTCGGTGACCTTTTGCAGCCAGGTGCTGTCGGCTTTTATCTGCCCAATGTATTCATGAATCGCCAAATATTTTGCATAAATAGCGGGGTGTTCATTTTGGAAAGTCCACAGTGCATCGTCGTGGAGCTGCTCCTCGTAGCTTAAATTGTTTTGTGTGGCTTTGTTTCTCACTGACAGGCTCCAGGCCTCGTCGTTGCCAATGGTGTGCTTATAATACGCTACTCCTTTCCAGGTGAGATACAGCTCGCGGTTTTCCTGGAATGCCTGGAAATCGGCAGCCTGGCGCAACACGATGTGCAAGGGCAGATTTAAAATTTGTGCATCTTTCACCAAATCATCAAACCAGGCAGCATCGGTTCGGATGGCATCTTCCTGCTTTTCGGTGAAATCGCCAGAGTAAGATGGGGTGAACATCGCGTAAAGCTGATCTACAAATCCCCAATCGAATTTGTACAGAAACCGCTCGGTGATGCTCAGCAGGATAATATCCTGGCTAAGCACTTCCTTTTTAATATCCAGATCGCGGATCCATTTTTCACCAAAATAAAAGTCGGGATAAACCTTGGCATTGAAATACCAGAAGGCCTGGTTGGCAATAAGATGTTGCGGTATACGGGTGTTAAAAAAGTTCCAATAATAACTGTCGGCAACTGTCAGGACGCGTGGCTTTTGCTTTCCGGGCTGATCATAAAAGGAAAAATGCGGATACGCCATTTGCGGATGCGGCAGCTCCAAAAGCAGATTCAAAGTGCGCCCCACGTCGGTGTCGCTGTCGGAGATGCTGTCGGTGCGGGTAAAGGCGACGCTGTATTCGGGCATGTCGATGTCGCACGTCTGCTCCAGAAACCGAAGCAGTGTGTCGGCCACAAATGGCATGGTGCTTTCGCTCCAATGGATTCCGTAGGGCGGATAGAGCGGCCAGCGGGCAGTGTCGGCAGCAGCGACAAAAATTTTATTTAAATCTAAATAATTAATACCCATCGAATCGGCCTTGGCGGCAATGTATTCATAGTTGGTCATCGAGCGTCCCTTCCGCAGGTAGCGATCGGGAATGAATTGCGGCAAGGTGCGCGCCTTGCTTGGCTCCAGGACAAAAATAAAGTCGATATTGTGATTTTGCTTCAAATAATCCTGGACAAATTTTAGCCGGTTGAGCTTTACATTGAGGTAGGCAGCACCCAGAAAGTCGCCGCCGGTATATGCCCGGATGTAATCGTATTCGTAAAGCACATTGTCTTTGCCAACTACCACTCCTTCGGCTTTGGCTTTGTCATACAGCGAAAAGTCGATTTGATTGTTAAGACGGACAAAAAAATTGCGGAAGCCAATGTGGTCTTCGAGATACCGGTCGAACTTACTTTGGAAAGTCCCGTCCATCCATTGGCTCCAGCCAAAAGCGGGGCGTGGTTGCAGCACGAAGTCGCCGTTGAGCGGTCGCAGACTGAATATTTTGGTACCGTGTTGTACCAGTGGCAGCAACAGCAAAACCATCAACACGGCAAACAGAAAGTGCTTTACCAGCGGCATTTTAGACTTGCCGGCTTCAGGATTTCTGTTATTTAATAATGATGATTTCAAAATGTTTTTAAAAATTAAAACCTAAAATAAATAAACGGGTTGAACGACGAAGAGGTAATGGATGCGATGCAGATCATCAGGAAGAGCAATGCAAAAAAAGTCATCAGCGCCAGCGTGAAATTTTTCTTTTGTGCGGTGAGCAGGTTCATCCAGCCTTTTTCGATGTGCGGTAGCGCCGCAACGAAAGCAAACAATGCTCCGGCAATCATCATGACGACGAATTCATTGTCATAATTTGTGTTCGACTGCTGTGCGTCGAAGGCAAACATACGACCGAGGTAGGCAAAGGCATCGGCGAGCGATGCGGCGCGGAAAAGCACCCACCCGATGAGCGTTATAAAATAGGTGATGAGGATGGCCGGCACTTTTCCGATGGCTTTGAGCACGCGCAGCAAAAACATGCGGTCGGCCACCAGAAACAACCCATGAAAAGCACCCCACACCACAAAGTTCCAGGCGGCGCCATGCCACAGGCCGGAAATGAGAAACACCACCCAAAGGTTGAAATACATGCGCGTTGCCGATACGCGGCTGCCACCCAGCGGAATGTAAAGATAGTCGCGCATCCATCGCCCCAGGGTAATGTGCCACCGCCGCCAAAATTCGGTGATGCTTTGCGAAATGTATGGATTGTTGAAATTTTCGGGGAATTTAAACCCGATCATCCGGCCAATGCCGATGGCCATATCAGAATAACCCGAGAAATCGTAATAAATTTGAAATGAATAAGCAACGACGCCAACCCAGGCGGTGGCGGTGGAAATGCCAGCAGCAGGCATGGCAAAGATGGCATCAACCTGTTCGCCCAGCACATTTGCGATAAGCACTTTCTTGGCCAGCCCCACCACAAAACGGAAAAAGCCAAGCAGGCGGTCATCCACACGCTCGAAGGCACGCCGGTCTTCGATCTGATCGGCGATTTCGTGAAAACGAACAATAGGGCCGGCGATGAGCTGCGGAAACATCAGGATGTACATGGCGTAATCCCAACTGCGGCGCAAAGGAGCATGCACGCCGCGATAAACATCCACCGAATAGGTGAGCTTTTGGAATGTAAAAAACGAAATGCCGATGGGCAGAGCTATGGCGACCCAACTCACCGGCTGCATGTTTAGCGCGGAGAGCAGCGTGTTAAAATTATCGACAAGAAAATTGGCATATTTAAAATAGGCCAACATGCCGATGTTGAGCACCACCGACAGTGCAAGCAAGATCCTCCTGGCCTTGCGAAGGGTGGATTTATGCATCCAATCCACCAGATAAAAATCGAGCAACACACTGCCCAGCACCACGAAGATGAAATCGGGGGCGCCCCAGGCATAAAACACAATGCTGGCCAGCAGCGTGAAGATGTTTTTGAACCGGACCGGCAGCACGTAATAAACTACCAAAAAGAGAGGCAGAAAATATAGGATGAATAAGCTGCTGCTAAAGACCATCGGTAAATTTTTGAGGCCGCAAAAGTAACGATTGTTCCTTAGCGGAAGACGGTTGAATAGTCAGGAAAATTTGGAGGTGTTTGGAACCAAATGTATGCAGGAATATTTCCATTAAAAATATTGCTCCAGGTATCGCCTGAAGAAAACATCGTAAACTTTGATTCCTTCTGTAGATTGAAAAAATATCTGCTTTTCCAACAAGACCTTAAGTGCCTGATTTACCGAAGAAGCTCCCGAGAGCTTGTGTTTACTAAGAAACTCCATAGCATTGGGTTTTAAAACTGCCCCCTCCTTTGCCAAAGCAATGGTGAGCTTTCTTTGATTTTCAGTCATCAGATTGATGATATTTTCATAATCAAATTTTCGACTTTCCAGATAGTTTGCTGCTATTTGCTGCGCCATATCCACGGTTAGAAGTTTATCTTTCTGCGAAAAGCACTGGTTGCAAATCAACTGCGTGTAATAGGTGTAAACATCCGAAAAGTCGAGCAGATAATCCGCGGCCTCAGGGGTGATGCTTTTCTTTTGGTTTTCGAAAGTGGTGATGATAAATTGCTTGTAAACTTCCCGGTCAATCTTATCAAGAACAATCACTTCAGCTCCCTGATAAAATGGCCTTTTGGCACCCAAACTGCCGGAAAAAATGAATTTCACATTGGAAAGATTTTGAATATGCGTTCTCAATATGGCTTCAGCTTTGTCGGGGTAGGTGGCCACCTCCTGAAATTCATCAAAAGCAACAAGCACTTTTTTATTTTGTTGTTCGAGATAACCAAAAATCTGCTCAAGCGAAGTCTGATATTGCTGCGCATTAATTTGGAGGATAAAACTTGGTGTTCCGTTTCTGTCGAATGAAACCGTAGGGCTGAGACCTTTAAGAATTTGCTGCAAGCCGGCAATAAAGTTCTTCTGGTGAAATTTCTTCAAAACTATCTCCGCCAGCATCTGTATCAAATCCTGCATGTTTTGGCTGGCATACAAATCCACATAAATTGTTTCCACCAATCTTTCGTTTTCGAGCTGGTGAAACAGATGCTTTATCACCGCCGATTTGCCCAGCCGCCTGGGGCTATGGATAACGGTGTTCAGACCATTAAAAAAATTGGTCTGCAACTGATTTAATTCTTTTTCTCTATCACAAAAATGATCCGGTGTGTAATTTAAGCTGAATGGATTTTCGTTTATCATAGCAGAATATTTTTTACAAAGATATCTTTTTACATAAATTATGTAACAATCATTACACATATTATGTAACACAAAAAGTGTAATTTGCTTAATTGTGGGTTGATTTAAATTGTTTTGGCTGGGAGTTGATGATTTTTAAATGCGATTAGACATCGGAATCTGTATGATCAAAAAAGATAGCACAAAGATGGGGGGCTAATTCAACATTTCGGATTCCTTCAACATGCCTTAGGATAAGATGCGCCTGCTGACGATTGCCTAATGACGACTATTTTTCCTATCATTGCAATATTTATTTTGAATGGCTTGTTAATGAAACTGTAAACATGAACGGCTGTTCCGAAAGGTGCAGCAAACCGGCAAGAAACTATTTATTAAAAAATATCCCTCAAGGGAATGATCCACAACCAACATAACGCACCCACCGCATTAGCAACTAACAGCGACGCCGGCACCGACGGCCGCGAGATGCTCGAAGTGTATGGCGCACGGATGCACAACCTCAAAAATATCGACGTAAAAATCCCGCGGCACAGCCTGGTAGTAATTACCGGGCTGAGCGGCAGCGGCAAGTCGTCGCTGGCCTTCGACACCATTTATGCCGAAGGACAACGCCGCTACATGGAGACCTTCTCGGCTTACTCCCGCCAGTTTATTGGCAACATGGAGCGCCCCGATGTGGACAAAATCGACGGCCTAAGCCCTGTGATTTCCATTGAACAAAAAACTGTTAACAAAAACCCGCGCTCTACCGTCGGCACCATTACAGAAGTTTACGATTTCCTGCGGCTGTTGTTTGCCCGCATCGGGCAGGCATATTCTTACGCTTCGGGCGAAAAGATGGTGCGCTATACCGAAAAACAGATCATCGAACTGATCTCCCAAAACTACGACGAGAAAGCCATCAACATTTTGGCACCGCTGGTGCGTGCCCGCAAAGGCCACTACCGCGAGCTTTTCGAGCAGATACGCCGGCAGGGATTTTTGAAAGCACGCATCGACGGAGAGATACGAAATCTGGAGTTTGGGATGAAGACAGATCGCTACAAAACACACGACATCGAAGTGGTGGTGGACAGGCTAAAGGTTGACACCGACAGCGCCGAGCGGCTGCAACGCTCATTGCAACTGGCACTGAAAGCAGGCAAAGGCGTGCTGATGATCCACGATCCCGACGACAACTCCATCCGCCACTACAGCCGCCTGCTGATGGATCCCGCCACAGGCATTTCATACGACGAGCCGGAACCCAACACCTTTAGCTTCAACTCACCTTATGGCGCCTGCAAAAACTGCAACGGGCTGGGCGCCATTTCTGAAATAGATTTTAAAAAAGTGATCCCCGACGAAAAAGCCAGCATCCGCAAAGGGGGGCTGGTGCCGTTGGGCGAATACAAAAACAACTGGATTTTTAAACAAGTCGAGGCCATTGGCAGCAAATTTGACTTTACGCTCGACACGCCCATCGGAGAGATCAGCAAAGAAGGACTTTCTACATTGCTTTATGGTTCTAATGAAGTGATTCATGTGAAGAACGATTATCTGGGCGTCACCTCTTCGTATGCGCTCAACTTTGAAGGCATCATAAATTTTATTCAAAACCAGGACGACGAAAATGCCTCGCGGGCGATAAAAAAATGGGCTGGTAGTTTTATGAACCATATCACCTGTCCCGAATGCAACGGCACACGACTTCGCAAAGAGTCGTTGCATTATCGTGTAAACGATAAAAACATTGCCCAACTGGCCGACATGGATTTGATTGCTTTGCTGGCGTGGATAGAAGAGTTGCCACGACAGCTCGACGAGCGCGACCTGACCATCGGGCGCGAGATCATCCGCGAAATAGCAACACGCATTCGGTTTTTGCTTAACGTAGGTTTGGATTATCTCTCTCTCAACCGTCCATCGCGCAGTCTGTCGGGTGGCGAATCACAACGCATCCGGCTGGCCACACAAATTGGCTCGCAGCTCACCGGCGTACTTTATATCCTCGACGAGCCAAGCATCGGGCTGCACCAGCGCGACAATGTGCGGCTGATACATGCTTTAAAAGAATTGCGCGACGTGGGCAACTCAGTGATCGTTGTAGAACACGACAAAGAGATGATTCTGGCTGCCGATCACATCGTGGATATTGGTCCCGGCGCCGGACGCAAGGGCGGACATATCGTTGGCCAGGGCAGCCCCGCCCACATGCAACAATGCCACACCGTCACCTGCGAATACCTGAACGGAACACGCCAAATATCCATTCCAAAGCAGCGCCGGCCAGGCAATGGCGACTTTATCATTCTGAAAAATGCCAGCGGCAACAACCTGAAGGACGTTACCCTGAAGCTCCCGCTGGGCATGCTCGTGTGCGTCACCGGCGTGTCGGGCAGCGGCAAGTCAACGCTCATCAACGAAACGCTTTACCCCATCCTTAGCAATCGTTTTTATCGCAGCGAGAAAAAACCGTTGCCATACCAGTCCATCAAAGGGCTGGAGCATGTGGATAAGGTAATAGAGATCGACCAGTCGCCCATCGGACGAACGCCACGCAGCAACCCGGCGACCTACACCAAAGTCTTCGATGAAATCCGCAAACTCTTTGGATCGCTGCCCGAATCGCAGATACGCGGCTACAAGCCCGGACGCTTTTCGTTTAACGTAAAAGGCGGTCGCTGCGAGACGTGCAGAGGCGCCGGCGTGCGGGTGATAGAGATGAACTTTCTGCCCGACGTGCATGTGCCATGCGAGGAGTGCAATGGGCGCCGTTACAACCGCGAGACGCTGGAAATTCGTTACAAAGGAAAGTCCATCAACGATGTGCTGAATATGACCATCAACCAGGCGGTGGAGTTTTTTGAAAATATCCCGTCGATCATACAAAAGATACGGACGCTCAAAGAAGTAGGGCTGGGCTACATCACGCTGGGGCAGCAATCCACCACGCTTTCGGGTGGCGAGGCGCAGCGCGTAAAACTGGCTGCCGAACTTTCCAAACGCGACACCGGCAAAACGCTTTATATTTTGGACGAGCCTACCACAGGCCTGCATTTTGAAGATGTAAAAGTGCTGCTTGAAGTGCTCGACAAACTCACCAACAAAGGCAATACGGTGCTGATTATCGAACACAACATGGATGTGATAAAAGTAGCCGATTACATCATCGATTTGGGTCCCGAAGGAGGCACACGCGGTGGCGAGATCGTTGCGCAGGGGACCCCCGAAGAGATTGCCGCACAACGACAGGGTTTTACGGGCAGCTTCCTGAAACACGAGCTTAACGGACACGAATCTAAAAGAAAATAAAACGAAATTCTAAATTTCAAAAAACAAAAGACAAATAAGTTTCAAATTCCAAAACTCAAATTCGCCGGTTGGTGGTTGAGCTTGTCGAAACCAGCCTGTCGAAACCTCTCGAAATCAATCGAAACCAGGCTATTGATTTGTCAGTTTTGCCATTTATTTGTTTTTATAGGATTTTGAGGTTTGCGAAGATATTGCGCTAAGCGCCTAAAGAAGATAATAGTTATTAAAAAAAGTAAAATGTTGAGCAGTATGATACATGAAGATGACGCTTTCCATGTTCCCAAACAATTTGAGGATGCGGTAAAAAAGGCCTTTGCGCCCAAAAACTGGAACGAAACCAAAACCAACGATTCCTGGACAGTCTTTAAAGTGATGTCGGAGATGGTGGGCGGCTTTGAAAAGCTGGCACGAATTGGGCCTTGCGTATCCATCTTTGGATCAGCACGCTGCAACGAAGCGCACCCCAACTACCGGCTGGCCGAAGAGATTGCCTATCTGCTCACCAAAAAAGGCTTTGGCATCATCAGCGGCGGAGGCCCCGGCATAATGGAAGCAGCCAACAAAGGCGCCCACTTTGCCGGCGGCAAAAGCGTGGGTCTCAACATTGAGCTGCCACACGAACAGCGCTCCAATCCGTTTATCGACCCCGACAAGCTGCTCACCTTCGACCACTTCTACATCCGCAAGGTGATGTTTATGAAATACTCGCAGGGCTACATCGTGCTGCCCGGCGGCTATGGCACGCTCGACGAAATGTTTGAAGCCATCACGCTGATACAAACGCACAAGATGGTGCGCTTCCCGGTGGTGCTGGTCAAAAAATCCTATTGGCAGGGACTTATTGCGTGGGTGGAAGAACAACTGCTGGCCGAAGGGATGATCTCTCCGGGCGACATGCGCCTGTTTCGTCTGGTAGATACCGCCGAAGATGCCGTAGAACACATCGACAGATTCTATCAGAAATTCAAGATCAAGCCGAATTTTTAGAGTTTTTTGGGGCGGGGTATTGAAAACCCTTCATTTCAATCCCAGGCATAAATGCCTGGGCTATGGATGCGGATCCTTCGAGGTGACAGTGACGTTGTGGATATTGGGGAGAGGGAAAAAATATTCTGCAATGGTAACAGCGTAGCTTTCAATGGATAGGACAATTCTAAAAAAATATTTCAAGAAATACTTTGTCAGTTAGAATAAAGATTTTAATTTTGCCGCCCTAAAACAATGCGAAAGTAGCTCAGCTGGTAGAGCACGACCTTGCCAAGGTCGGGGTCGCGGGTTCGAATCCCGTCTTTCGCTCCAGCGAAATCCCGATCCGGGTACAATCGGGTCGGGATTTTTTCTTTACATGTTGGTAGCAATGCCAAGCCCGGATGGTGGAATTGGTAGCCACGTTGGACTTAAAATCCAATGAACATTGCGTTCGTGCGGGTTCAATTCCCGCTCCGGGTACCTGGAGTTGATTCAAAGCCCTGACAGATTAATCTGTCAGGGCTTTTGTTTTGATAAAATAAAATTTGAAGGCTTTGATACTATTTATTGGGTGTAGCTCATTTGCAGCATCTCAGTAACCCCGGATGTCCGGGGTCAGAAAGCACTGCCAGAAATCGGCGGGCTTTAGCCCGCAATACTTTTACATCAGTACCTTTCAATGAACTCATCATAATATGCTCTTTATTTGGGCTAAAGCCCACTGAAATACTATTGCCTTTAACCCCCGGACATCCGGGGTTAGTGAACAGCCTGGCCACAATTTTATCTCAGAGCTAATTTGAATTGAAAACTAAACTCCCGTTCCGTTGCTATAATATTGTGTTGAGGGGCGCTGCTGGATAAGCCGGCTGCCGGGAGGCACGTCGCGGTTTACCCAAAGGTTGCCACCTATCACTGCTCCTTTTCCGATGGTGATTCTGCCCAGGATGGTAGCGTTGGAATAGATAATCACATCGTCCTGCACAATGGGGTGACGGGCAATGCCTTTGATGGGATTCCCGTTTTCGTCGAGCGGGAAGCTGCGCGCCCCCAAAGTTACACCCTGATAAATCTTTACGTTTTTTCCTATCACCGCTGTTTCGCCTATTACTACACCCGTGCCGTGGTCGATGGCAAAGTATTCGTCGATGCTGGCACCGGGATGTATGTCGATGCCGGTTTCAAAATGCGCCATTTCGGAGATGATGCGCGGGATGAGTGGCACATCGCGTTTATAAAGTTCATGAGCGATGCGGTGGTTGGTCATGGTGCGGATGGTAGGATAGCTAAAGATCACTTCGCCTTCGCTCTTTGCGGCCGGGTCGCCATTGTAGGCAGCCTTCACGTCGGTGGCCAGGATGCGTCTGATGTCGGGCAAACAATCGATAAGCTGAGCTGCCATCTCCCGCGATTGCCGGTCGGCAGCATCGGCATCGAACTTTTTGTCCCGGCTGCAGGTAAAACAAATGCCTTTAAAAATCTGATCGCAAAGCATGTGGTAAGCCATGTCGACATTTACACCAATATGGTAGGGCAGGTTGTCGGGATTGAGCGAGGCGTTACCAAAATATCCGGGAAAGAGCACCTCACGGAACTTCTCCACCAGATCGGCCAGCACATGCACCGAAGGCATGGTACGTCCATGCAGCGGCATATAACCCAGCGTGTAGGATTTGCTTTCGGAGAGTTTGGTGATGGCGTTCCTTACCGTTTTATTATTTTCTGATTCCTGCATAATGGCTGTTTTAGTCGTTTTCAAAAAGGTTGGTGCTCAGGTAGCGCTCGCCGGTATCGCAGGTAATCATCACGATGGTTTTGCCTTTGTTTTCGCTACGGCTGGCTAACTGCAATGCTGCCCACAGAATGGCTCCGCTCGACACACCGCCGAAAACACCTTCGCGGCGGCAAAGGCTGCGTGTAGTTTCAGAGGCATCCTCATCCCGCACCGTGATCACCTCGTCGGGTAGCTCACGGTTGAATATTTCGGGAATGAAGCCGGCGCCAATACCGGCAATCTTATGCTTGCCCGGGCTGCCTCCCGAAATCACCGGTGAGCCGGCTGGCTCTACCGCCACAACTTTTATTTCCGGATTCATCGACTTAAGATATTCGCCGGCGCCGGTGATGGTGCCGCCGGTACCCACACCGGCCACAAAAAAGTGGATGTGTCCGTCGGTGTCGTTCCAGATTTCAGGGCCTGTGGTTTTGCGATGTATCTCAGCATTGGCCGGATTGCGAAACTGGTATGGAATATAGCTGCCGGGATTTTTTTGCTGCAGCTCTTCGGCTTTGTGTATGGCGCCGTGCATTCCTTCATCAGCGGGTGTCAGTACAACGGTGGCGCCATAGGCCTCGATAAGTTTGCGCCTTTCAACCGATGTTGATTCGGGCATGGTGATGATGAGATTGTAGCCGCGTGCAGCGCTAATCATCGCCAGCCCGATGCCGGTGTTGCCGCTGGTGGGTTCGATGATGGCACTTTGTTTATTAATAATCCCACGCTCTTCGGCATCGCGTATCATTCCCAGCGCAAGGCGGTCTTTCACCGAGCCTCCCGGATTTTGGTATTCGAGCTTGGCCAGCAACTCGCAGCCGGTGTCATTGCTAAAACTATTGAGACGGATCAGCGGCGTGCGGCCAATAAGTTGGGTGATATCTTTTGCAATTTTCATAATAGATTCGTTTTGGGTAGGATAGTAAAGCAAAATTACAGGGTCTTTTGTTTAATCAATCACAAAATCACTTAGCCCAAAGATGCTGCCGTCGGGATTGAGTTCGGAGGGTTTTAAGTGCCGCCCCGGGCACCCGGAGCTGATGCATAGCCCTGATAGTCTAATCTGTCAATGCTTTTGTTTTGTGGAAAAGTGTTGAGTTTTTTCAATTAAATTTGTTTATAATTCTATCAATTCACCACCAGCTCCTCTAACCTCTTCCCTATCTCACGCCAGCTTTGGTTCAAGTCAAGTGATTCGATGCGGATACGATGGCCGGAAAAGTTTACATCTAATCGCTGGAGAGGCTGCAAAACCGGATACAGGAGCATTCCTTCGGCAGTGGCGTTGCATTTATGGCTACGATTGCCGGCTAGGTGCATTAGGTAGGTGTTGAGTTGATAGAGGTTTGCAGATGTGAATTTTTTGATCGATCCCGGGAAACTACTTTTCATGGGTTCATGGTAAATTTTTCATCGATAACTATTTTTCTATCGGGGCGTTCAAGGGTGATATCAGTGCGCATTTCCGGCAAAAAATCAGCACCTATGCCGCCTTCATCCACATTCCACCCAATTATCTCCCTTTTAACTCTCCAGTTGTTGAGGTGTCTTTTGTAATAGTTGAAAATAAACTTCTCAAACAATTTGCCCATCCGCTCATGATCACGCTCAAAATCGAGAAATTCATACTTCCCATTATTTTCATTAAAGGTGGTGTTGTTAAGGATAAATTTACAAACTTCCACTGGGAAGAAATAATGAAGTTGATGTCGTTGCAATTGTACCGAATATAGCAAACGGTCGGCTCCGGTTTCGATAAGTGTGATTTCGCCAAAGCGCTGAAAAAGCTTTTTCAGGTTGTTCCGCGTTTCTTTCTCCAATTTATACCCACTTGATCTGAGCAGGCGGAAAATTGTGGCTTTTATTCCCTGATTGATGGGAATGTCAGGTTCAAATTCGTCATAGGCGCAAACGGTTTTTGCATGATGCCAGGCCAGTGTCCGGTAGGTTCTTCCCGGATCAAGACGCCCTTTGGCTCCATTTATACTTTCAACCTTCAGCACATAATCTCTGGCTAATCCACGCTTGAAAATTCCCTCTGAGGATTCGATCAGCAGACGTGCAAGCAGCTCCCATAAACTGTCGTAATCCGACTGATCAACCACGCGCTTCTGCCAGGTGGGTGGGATGTCCCAGGCATAAGCCAGCATGAAAAAAATATTGGCAATCGGTATTCTTGTTTCTTTTCCGCTCATTATGCTAACCCAAGAATTTCTTTTGCGCTGCGAATTTTATCATCGTCATCAAACCAATATTCTTCCAGAAGAGGCAGAATTTCAAAGTCAAATATTTCAGAAAGCCAACTCTCCGGCACTTCGGGAAGTACCTGGGTAACGAAATAACTGTGTCCCATCAAAAACCCCGAACCCAGGGCTGGGTCTTTACCAATCATTTCGTTGATACGTTTAGCTTTGGAAATGAGGTTGTCGATAAAATCATCATCAAATCCCGTATTATTCAAATTATCGACGAAGCTGTTTTCAAAATGTGGAGGCATGGTTATAAACGCGAACCTGCGCCGCAAGGCATAGTCAACGAGAGCAAGCGAGCGGTCGGCAGTATTCATGGTTCCAATGATGTGCAGATTTGCCGGAACAGAAAAGGTCTCCCCCTCGCGTGCATAGGCCAGCTTGATGGTTTCATTCCTTTTGTCTGCCTCAATCAGCAACATCAGTTCTCCCAGGATTTTCGACAGGTTGCCACGGTTGATCTCATCAATGATCATCACATAATCTCTTTCCGGATCACGGGATGCCTGAAGGGCAAATTCATAAAATATACCGTTTTTTAATTTTAGCTTACCATCATCAGGCCGGTATCCCTGGATAAAATCTTCGTAGGCATAGGACTGATGAAATTGGATGGTTCGCACTCTGGTTTGATCCTTCTCGCCCATCATACACCACGCAAGCCTTTTGGCAAAATAGGTTTTGCCTGTGCCGGGAGGTCCCTGCAGGATGATGTTTTTTTTGCGTTTGATCAAAGCCAATGTCCTGTCGAGTTTTTCGGGTGAAATAAAAACATCTGACAATAAATCTGCTTTATGATACGGCTCAAATTCAGGTTTGATTTGTGTAAGCTCCACAATTGCTTCATATTCCTCTTTGGTCAACCTGAACAAACTTCCCTGGTTATTTATAAATACTTCTGAACCCTGAAGAATTTCAACTTTTTTGAGATCTTCCCATGTGGGCTGTTGCCGGGTAAACTCCACCAACTTCATATCAAAAACTTCCTTACCTTCTTCATTTTCATATACCGATCGTGTGATTTCCAGTAAGGCACGCACCCTTTTTACTGGTGTGGTTTCGTATCCGATTATTTTATCACCCGGCTTAGCTTCCTTCATGTATTTGTAAACCCGCCTTTTTGTTCCGCTTTCAGTATATGTAGTGTAATCTACTTCAGGTCTAATTTCAAGATCGTCCAATGACCAAATTTTTGGGTTGACGTTAAGCCAGTAATAATTTGTTGTTGTTTTATCAACTGCCTCTATCGCCTCTTCTGCTTCTGCCTGCTCAATTCCGATTAGCTTTTTTAACCGTTCAACGTAATCCGGATATTTATTAATATCCGTCAGGGTTTTCACAACGATAGGGCTTCTTTCTTCGATCCATTGCCCCTTATTAATCCATTTTACTTTCCGGCAATTTTGGAAATACTGTCGGCTGTCATCAAAATAATGATCCGACTGAACTATCCCATAACCAATGTATTCGGTTTGGCCTTTTTTGGCAATAACGATATCACCGGGTTTCATTAAATCCCTGAACTCCAAATTTGCGGATGCGTCATTTTTCAGTGATCCGTCAGTTTGTTTAATATCACGGAGTTTGTCAGCGATTTCCTCTTTCGAGTCATATTGGGCCAAGTCTCCCAGTTCATCGCACCCCAGAGCCATTATTCCGGCGTCATAAAACTCTTCCCAGTATTTGGCGCTTTGTCCGGGAGAATACAACCAGTATCTTTTCTCTTTCACTTCATAACCCGTTTCCGCTTCCGCAACCCGGACTGGTGCTTCCGTTGAGTCCCCCACAGGATACATCATTAAAAAAATCAAATTCTGGACAATGAGGTTCTTTTCATCCCAGTTCAAATCAGGATGAATCTCTTTATGAAGATCAAGTAGCTCCTCGTCTTTCTGAATGTAGTTTTGTTTAAAGTCTTCAGCTAATTCCAGGTAATGCATGAATTTTTGACCGGCTGGTTTTGTTTTGATACCAAGAAAGTCGCAATATTGTTTGTAAAATGAGCTTTTATAGAGGTAATACTTTTCAGGGTATCTGAATGATAAATACACCGCCAGCGTTCGCTCGTCCTGAGAATGGTTAAGATTTTCACGACCCATATCAGATTTAATCTCTCTCAGCAATTCGTCAGATTGAGCTATGAACTGCTTCATTCGTTCTTCAAGATCAATACCTTCGTCAAAAAGCGCACGAAACATTTCTTTGAAGCTGGCGGCTTTTTCTCTGGCTATTTTGGTGTAGAACCAGTAAGCATTCTGATAAAATAAATTCTTATGCTTTTTGAAAGCTTCAACCAACATCTTTCCAAAATCCTCCGCATCTGGATTCCAGTTCTCCCTGAAATGCTCAATAGCATCCCATTTGTAATTTTCGTCTTTGTTGCCGGTTTCCCGCAGGTATTCTTTGTACCTTTCTATTATTTCTTGCTTCTTATCCATAATCAACTCTTTGTAGATCTGATCTCAGTTGGTTGCTTCATTTAATTAATCACAAAATCTTTCCGCCCGGAATTTTTTTTCATAACCAGAAGTGAAAAAAAGTGGCGCGTAAAAGTAATGAAAAACCTTTTCTACCCCCCTTCAATCACGCAAAAGCGCGGCGGCGCTATTTATCCAGCCGAGTTTTTCCATCGCCCACGTGCCGATGAGTATGGCCTCGGCGGCGTTGTTGTTGGTGACGAGAGTTTTTTGGTTGCTGATTTTTTGGATGATGATGCCGGCATAACGCACAGCATTTTCTTTGGCCTGCGCGCCTTTGCGTTGTTCGCGGCTGAGCAGCAGCGCACGGCGCCACTCCTCGGCCATGATGTGCAGCACTTCGATGTTTCGTTTTTCGAGATAGGCATCCCACAACTTGAGCAACGGCCCGCCGCCTTCTATCACGATGTAGGTGATATCTTCCTCCAGACTTACAATCCACGGAATTGCCTTACGCAAACGGGTTTTGTTGCCGAAGTTTTGCGACCGATGCCACAGCAGCCGCCCGTCGGAGCTGAAGAGTGCCAGCCCCGTTTTTACACCCAAATCGACAGCTAAAAGAAATTCCAAGTTTTGTTTTTAATATTAAAAAATAAAAACTGCAAAATAAAAAGGCAACGCCGGTTTGCATGAAATGGCGGAATGCTGCCGACACCTACAACTGACTACCTACTACTTCCTACCTACTTTCTTCTCACCTCTCACCTCTCATCTCTCATTACTCACCTCTTTAACTACTATTCACACGCTTAGCGCGAAGGAAGGGCTTTTCGCGATCGAAAAGAAAACGATACGTAACGTGCGTTTTGGTAATGGTCGCCCCGATTTGTTCTACCACTTTCATCATCGATGGGTTAAAATCGCCGATCCAGTTCATCTGCAGGTCTGTGTATTTAAAATCCGGTTGCTCCGTAATTTTCTCAAAAGATTTTATCAACCCGGCCTCAAGTCCTTTCCCCTGATGTTCGGGCACAATGCCGAAAATCCGCCCGATTACCCGCGTGCATGAGCGGCGCACTTTCAGATGGAACATCAGCCGCAGCTTGTTAATTGGATGAAATTTTCCCTTGAAGCGCCGGATGATTTGATACAAATCGGGCATCATGATAAAAAATGCCACCGGCTCGTCCTTGTAGTAGGCGTAATGTATCAGGCGGGTATCCATGACGGGGCGCATCTTTTTGAGCAATAGCAGCGCATGGGCTTTGCTAATTTTTTTTATACCCGGAAACCGCGCCCAGCCTTTGTTGAAGATGATCATAAAGTCTTCGGCAAACTTGTCGTTGTTTTTCCAGGTGATGGTGCGGAAGGTATAGTCAGGGTTGCGTTGGATGCGGTCGGCTTTTTCCCACATCACCGGGTCCACACCGCCCGGTTTAAGACTGCGCCGGTAGGTGTATTGGTTGAAATAATTTTGAAATCCATAATTTTCAAACAACTTTTGGTAATAGGGCGCATTGTAGGGCATGTTGTAGATTGGCTCGTAGAAGCCTTCGACAAGGCAGCCCCAGAAGCTATCGCGTTCGCCAAAGTTGATGGGGCCGTCCATGGCTTCCATGCCTTTGGTGATAAGCCACTGGCGGCAGGCATCGAATAATTGATTTGCTGCGGGCTGGCTGTCGATGCAATCGAAAAAGCCCATCCCGCCGGTGGGTTGATCGTTGGTTCGGGCGGTATGTTCGTTGTAAAAAGCGGCAACACGGCCAGTGGTTTTACCCTTTTCATCCAGCAGCAGCCAGCGCCTGGCATCGCCCTGGCGGAAGAGTTTGTTTTTTGCCGGATCGAACACTGCCTCCACATCCTCATCGAGCGGGCGGATGTAGTTGGAATCATTCTTATAAAGCCTTGCCGGAAATCGCAAAAACTCACGGCGGCTGGCAGCATCTGTTACTTCGAGTAGTTGGTAAGTAGTTGTAGAGGTCATCAGCGATGTTTAGTTGATGGCGAAAATAACCGTTTTTAAATATTTTTCAAGTCACGCAACTACTGTTTGTTTTGTTCCACCACGTCGTAGTCGGCAGTTACAATCAGGTTGGCCAAGTGTTTTAGCTCGCTCACCTGCTGGTGTTCGCGTCCGAGTATCTCCCAGCGCACCTCATCCATTACTTCCTTGCCACGCGCGTCTTTGGTGTGTTTTTCTTTGGTTTGCAAATAGGTGAGATCAATAAAAACCCGCACGTCGATATCGCTGGCTTTTATTGCGTAAAGCCCGTCGAGGATAAGCATATCGATGTTTTCAAAATCGGTGGTGAGCTGATCCACCTGCTCGGTCACCAGATCGACACAGGGCATCTGCACCACTTCGCCAGCTCTGAAAGCGCGCAATACAGCATCGATGGCATCCCATTGATATTCGTTATACCCCACCACGTTTTGTATTCCGTTTTTTATGCGCCACTCGCGCCGCAGCAGCGGATGCGTGTTGTAGAAATTGTCGGTGTGGATGGGTTTTGCAAAAACTTTCTCCTTGCGCAGCGCTTTGGCTATCACGTGTGCAAGCTCCGTTTTGCCGGAGCCTGACTCGCCCGAAATGGCCACAACCATTTTTTCTTTGGGATGACCAAGCAGGTAATCCAGAATTTTCTTTCCGGCAGCGCGGTGTTTGTCGGTAATCAAAAGTACGTCTCCAAGCATGTTTTTTCTGATGTTAATGATGGCTGATGTGCCAAAATAAAATAATTCAGGCGAAATTATCAATTCCGCCTGAAACAACAATTAATAAACAAAGAAAATTTTAGAGATGAAACAAACTCTGGTCGAAGTCGATGTAAAAATCGGCTTTGCTTTTGAGCGACTGCACCACCTCGTGTTCGCGCTGCAACACCGCCAGGCGGTAGGTATCCAAATCTTCTTTCTGGCTGTAGCGCTGCGCCTCGGTGGTTTCGTCGTAGGTTAATTCTATCATCACCTTCAGGGCGGCATCTTCTATCTTGAGCGAATAAAGCCCATTGATCAGCAAAATATCGACGCCTTTAAAATTGGTGATGAGTTCATCCACATATCCTGTTATCAAATCAACGCAAGGAAGCGACGAAGTGCGGCTGTGCTTAAAGTCGGTGATGTTTTGGTTCACCCTGTCCCAGTCGTACTCGTCATAACCAATACTTTCGATGCCTTTCTCCAGTCGCCATTTGCGACGTTCAAGCGGCGGAATTTTATAATAATCATCCAGATCGAGAATCTTGGTGCGGATATTCCGCTTCTTGAGCATCCGGCCAAGCACAACAGAAATGGTGCTCTTACCCGAGCCTACCTCACCCGAGATGGTGATCATCATTTTCTCCGACGGCTTTTCGGCACGTAATTCCATGATTCTGTCGAGGATCAAACGGGCCGCATTTTCATGGCGGGGAGTTATTGTTATTAAGTCGTGTAGCATAGTTGGTTTTGTTTTAATAAAAAAAGTAATTTCTTTTTCAACCTACAACAGACGCCAAATATTGCTTGTGCGAATTTAATCGAATGTTAATGTTAGAAAAACAATGTCTATTCATTTTGGTAGGTAAAAAACGCTGGCTCTTCCATCGGCGTTTCTTTCGTTAGCACGCCAAAAACTCATTTGATGATAATAATGGTATAATTTTGCAACAAGTCCAACGCATAAAAAGGGAAATTATGAGAACCCAAATTATGATAAACGACGCACTTATGCAGCAGGCATTGTCGCTCGGTGACAATAAAATAAAAAGAGCGGTTGTCGAAGAAGCTCTTTCACTTTGGATCCGCTTTAAAAAACAAGCCAAAATCAGAGAGCTGCGCGGAAAACTTATCCGGGACGGAGAGTTGAACCAAATGCGCCTCAACAACTTTTTGTAAGACCGTAATCCACTGTAACTACCGCCTCATTTTCCAGCTCCAGCTCTTTTCCCACAACCTTCACATGCAATTTCTCGCCGGCGCCGGTTTTTTTGATGGTGATACGATTGGGCGTAATTTCAAACCACAGCCGATGATTTCGCCAGCGAATGTTGAAGCTGACGCTGCGCCAGTGCGCCGGCAAATGTGGGTTTATCACAGGCATCTCGCCGCGCACATCCACGCCGGCATACGATTGCAGCGCGATGAGCACCGTTCCGGCCATCACCCCGGCATGGATACCTTCGCCGGTGGTGCCACCCTGAATGTCGGTATAATCGCTGGCCAGCGCTTCGCTGTAAAGCTCCCAACTCAGCTCCTTGTCGCCGATCATGTTGGCAAGCTGCGCATGCACCACCCGCGAAAGCGTACTTCCATGCGACGTACGCTTCAGGTAATAATGCAGGTTTTTATTAAGATAATCTTCGGAAAGATCGTATCCCAAATGCTCCAGGACGCCATCCACTTCTTTTGCCGGCAGGGCATAAAAAGTCATCAGTGTGTCGGCTTGTTTGGCAACTTTGTAATGATCGGCTGAATCGCCTTCAGCTTTCAGCAGCCGGTCGAGGCGGTGGATGTTGCCATATTTTTTACGATAATAATCCCAATCGAGTTCATCCAGATCAAAATATCCGTCGTATTGCGAAATAATGTCATCTTCAATTACCAGATTAAGCCGATGTGTTATCTGCGTCCATTGTTCAATTTCCGCTGCGGTGAGATCGATTTTACTTCTAACTTTTTTGGCAGCTTCCTCACCAAGCACCTCTAACAATTTATGGGCATGCTCCAGCGTCCAGACCACCATCAGATTGGTGTAGGCATTGTCTTTCAGTCCGCCTTCGGTAGCATCAGGGTACGCTTCGTGAAACTCGTCGGGACCCATCACATTTTTTATCGACAACCGTCCGCCGTTTTTATCTTCGTAAGTCATCGAAGCCCAGAAGCGACAAATCTCCAGAAACATCTCCGCGCCATACTCCTGCACAAAACCCATATCGCCGGTTATAAGCATGTACTGCCAGACATTGTAGGCAATGGCCAGCGAAACGTGCCGCTGTAGAGAGCTATAGTCGTCGCCCCACTCGCCCGACACCGGGTTGAGATGGATCACCTGCGTCTCTTCACGGCCATCGCTGCCACTCTGCCACGGAAACATTGCGCCACGACGCCCATGCTGCGCAGCATAAGCGCGTGCGGCATCCAACCGACGATAACGATACATCAGCATGGCGCGCGCAGCTCCTTTAAAATGCAACGCGTAGAGCGGAAGAATAAACATCTCATCCCAAAAGATATGGCCGCGGTAGGCTTCGCCATGCAGCCCGCGCGCGGTGATGCCCGCATCCAGGTTTTTGTTGTGCACCGAAAAGGAAACCATCAGATGATAGAGATGCAGCCGCAGCAACTTTTGCGAAAAGCGATCGCCTGTAATTTGCATATCCAGCTCATCCCATATTTTCTCCCACGCACTGCGACTCTCCACAAGCAACTCCTGATAAGCATCTGTGAGCATCACGCTTACTTTGGCATGATGCAACGGCTTGTCGGTGTCGTCGGGTTTGGAGGTATAAATGGCCACGTTTTTCTCAACTTTTAACACCTGAAATTTTTCCAGCTTTACACTGAATGATGACGCTACAGCGGAAGGGAGAATTTCGTTACTCATTTCAGGATCGAAATGATTGTTATCAAGCGAGGCTTTAAGGCGCGCTGCCAGCGCAATGTCGATGGCTGATTGTGTGGTGGAAACGAGCAGCCAGCTTAGCATCCCTTCGGCTCCGGCCTCGCCGGGCTGCAGGTGCTGTTGGTTTAGATCGCGGTAACGTGCCACACCGTCATTTATCAGATCGCCATCGAGCAACGAGCGCATCGTGAGGGTACCGCTGTAATTGATGGTCGAAACGCTGTATTGCAGCGCGGCAAGATGCGGATTGGCCATCGAGGCCATCCGTTGCGACTGAATGAGCGTTTCGCGCCCTTCGTCATCACGCACGGTAAGCACGCGCGACAACTCGCCGCTCCGGAAGTCGAGGCGCCGGTACATATCCGTAATTTCTGTGTTATTAATATCAAGCCATTCGCCGTCATCAATTTTAAAAGTAACGGGCAGCCAATTGGGAGCATTTACAAAATCCTCGTTTTCGATGTCGCGCCCGGCCACCTTTGAGGTCAGTCGGTTATAAAGTCCGGCGATGTAGGTTCCCGGATAATTTACTTTGCCGGCTTTGGTTTCTTCGGGAGCGCCGCGTGTTCCGAAATATCCGTTGCCGATGGCCAGCAAAGCCTCTCGTGAGCGTTCGCGCTCTGCATCGTAATCGGTGTAAACAAGTTGCCAGTTATCCTCTTCCAGGCCTTCGGCAAACCAGTCTTTTATGCCCTGGTATCCGATATCGCCAATATCATCCACCACGATATCGGCGCCATTTTGCCGCAGCTCTTTGTGGTTGCCTTCGCGTGCGATGCCCAGCACCAGCCCGAAGTTGCCTTTGCGTCCGGCCTGCACGCCCGAAACGGCGTCTTCCACAATCACTGCCTCGTCGTAAGACACACCAAGATTGTCGGCAGCAACGGTAAAAATATCCGGCTCAGGCTTACCATGCAGCCCCAGCTCCACCGACACCTCGCCATCCACCCGCGTCTTAAAGCGATCCAGCAAACCGGCAGCTTCGAGTACGGCTTTGCAATTCTTACTCGATGAAGCCACGCCTATTTTAATACCATCCTGCACAAGCTCATCGATGAGGGCGACCGTGGTACGATAAACCTCCACACCATCGCGTGCAAGCACCTCATTAAAAACCTGATTTTTACGATTGCCCAATCCACACACCGTCTCCATTTCCGGCGCATCCGCGGGCGTTCCATAGGGAATGTTGATGCCGCGGTGCTCCAAAAACGACTGCACGCCTTTATAGCGGGGCTTGCCATCCACAAAAGGAAGGTAATCCTGTTCGTGATCGAAAGAGCGGAAAGGTGTATTGGTTTTGGCCGACCACTGCTGCAAAAATTCATCAAACATAGTTTTCCAGGCGGCGCTGTGCACCAAAGCAGTTTGGGTGATTACACCGTCAAGATCAAAAATCACTGCGGAGAGAGTTGGTTGCTTCATATCATTACGTTTAAAAAAATCAATAGCTTATTATAAGAATGCCTGCAAAAATACATTTTCTGGTGCAGACCCGGGGCGACACCCTTTAGCATAATCATCAATTCCTTAAAACCTTTCGGTAAATAATGATAGCTTTATTCTTGGTCTTTTTTAATACGTCACCCGGGATTGATGCACAGCGCTCAATCCCGTTAAATAAAAAAGGCCGCCCAACAGTTGTGAGGCGGCCTTTTTGGTATCTTAATAAAGAAATATCCTAACCAAGTGCAAAACGATAGAATTTAGTTACAACCAAATCTTTATCGGTTTTTTGCAAATAGTCGCGAACAGACAATTTGCTGTCTTTGATGTATTCCTGGTTGAGGAGTGTGTTTTCTTTGAAGAATTTCACCAGACGACCTTGTGATATCTTCTCAAGCATGGCTTCGGGTTTGCCTTCCTGGCGCGCCAGTTCTTTGCCAATTTCGAGTTCTTTCTGGATCACTTCATCGGATACAAAATCTTTGTCGATGGCCACCGGATTCATGGCAGCAATTTGCATGGCTATATCATGACCGGCTTCGGCAGCGCCTTCAACATTTTTGTTGAGACCCACCAAAGTACCGATTTTGTTACCAATATGGTTGTAGGCAGCTACGGTGGCAGCATTGATGGCGGCGTAGGTATCGAATTCCATTTTTTCGCCGGTTTTGCCAATCATATCGTTGAGTTTTTGCTCTACGGTGGAATCACCGATTTTGAGAGCGAGGGTTTCCTGCAGCGTTTCAGCTTTGTGCTGCAAGGCTGCGTCAGCGATGCCGTTTACAAAACTTACAAACTCTTCGCTTTTGCCCACGAAGTCGGTCTCACAGTTTACCATCACCATCACGCCAAAGTCGTTGGCGCTGTTGGTAAGTGCTACTACATAACCTTCGGTGGCGTCTTTGTCGGCGCGCTTGGCGGCAACTTTAGCGCCTTTTTTACGTAGATATTCGATAGCTTTTTCAAAGTCACCGTTGGTTTCCTGAAGGGCTTTTTTGCAGTCCATCATACCGGCACCGGTTTGTCTGCGCAGTTTTGCAACATCAGAGGCTGTTATATTTACCATTTTCAATATTATTTATGAGTTTCTTTATTCGTTTTCTAATTTAAAAAAAAGAGATTCAGAAAACTTCCTCCTCTCTTTAATATTTTACTATTACTTAATCGGGCATAGCCAGATTATTTTTTGCGGATGGCTGTTCCTTTGCGAACGCGGTTTTCGCCGTCGCCGGCACCGTCCTCTCTATCGTCGGCTTTGATGCGCGGGCGCTTTGTAGTCTCTTTACCTTTGCGTGTCTTCTCTTCTTCCAGCTCCTCTTCAAGCTCCTCTTTGGTGCGGGTTTTAATTTTGCGTGCCTCTTCTTTTTCCAGCTCCTCTTCTTTGGCGCGCTTGTCTTTATCCTCTTTTCGTTCCATCATTCCTTCTTCGATAGCCTGAACCATAATTTCGATAATCAGCGAAATCGACTTTGAAGCGTCGTCGTTGGCCGGAATGGGAAAATCAATTTTCTTCGGGTCGGAGTTGGTATCTACTATGGCAAAAGTGGGGATGTTGAGTTTGCGGGCTTCGGCAATGGCGATGTGCTCTTTGAGGATATCAACCACGAAAATTGCTGAAGGCAGGCGATTCAGGTCGGAAATGGAGCCAAGTTGCTTTTCGAGCTTGGCGCGTTCGCGGCCTATCTGGAGGCGCTCGCGTTTGGAGATATTGGTGAAACTGTTCTCTTCCATCATCTTATCGATGGTGGTCATTTTGCGCACTGCTTTGCGGATGGTGGCAAAGTTAGTGAGCATACCGCCGGGCCAGCGTTCGGTAACGTAAGGCATGCCTACGCGCTTCACTTTTTCGGCTACAATTTCTTTGGCTTGTTTTTTAGTGGCAACAAACAGGATTTTCTTTCCCGAACGGGTTATCTGTTTTATGGCCGAGGCTGCCTCTTCTATCTTAGCGGCTGTTTTGTAGAGGTCGATAATGTGGATACCGTTGCGCTCCATAAAGATATAGGGAGCCATGTTGGGATTCCATTTGCGTTTGAGGTGTCCGAAATGAACACCGGCGTCGAGCAATTCTTCGAAATTTGTTCTTGGCATTTACTTGTTGGTTTATGTTTACATTCCTAATTATTAAAGCAACCGGCAAGTAGCCCGGGCAGTAGCCGGAGTCTTGCTGGTTTGGATACTAAACACCTTAATATCCTGAAACTATCGTTTGGAGAACTGGAATTTCTTACGGGCTTTTTTCTGGCCTGGCTTTTTACGTTCCACCATGCGTGGGTCGCGGCGCAGCAGTCCATTGGTTTTGAGCACCGGACGGTGCTCTGGTTCCAACTGGATGATGGCGCGTGCCACACCCAACCGGAAAGCTTCTACCTGGCCTTTGAAGCCACCACCGTCGATCAGCGCATCAATATCATATTTGCCTACGTTGTTGGTAAGTTCCAGTGCCTGACGTGCTACATACTGAAGCGTTGGCAGCGGGAAATACTCTTCGAGGCTGCGTTTGTTAATCTTGATATTACCGTTGCCGGGTCTGAGGTAAACGCGTGCAACAGCTTTTTTCCTTCTGCCTAAAGCATTGATTACTTCCATCGGTTATTTGATTTCGTTAAGTTTAACTTCTCTTGGTTTTTGGGCTTCTTGCTTGTGCTCGGGGCCTGCATAGACAAACATGTTGCGAAACAGTTCCCTGCCCAGGCGATTCTTAGGCAGCATACCACGCACAGCATTTTCCACCACAGCCGTTGGTTTTTTTACCATGAGCTTGCGTGGGTTGATGCGCCGCTGTCCTCCGGGATATCCTGAGTGGCTGATGTATTCTTTGTCGTCCATTTTGTTGCCTGTCAAACGAATTTTCTCAGCGTTGATGATGACCACATTGTCGCCGCAATCGGCGTGTGGTGTGAAGATGGGCTTGTTTTTCCCACGAAGTATCATCGCTGTGGCAGAGGCCAACCTGCCTAAAATCTGATCCTCGGCATCAATGATAACCCACCCTTTCTTGGCGGTTTCTTTGCTGGCGCTTACTGTTTTATAACTTAAGGTATCCATTTATTAATCAGTTAATTCAATATTTATCTACACCCTTCCAAATTTGGGGCTGCAAAAGTAGAATTATATTTTGTGATAAACAAAATCTTATCACAAATATCTTTTTGCAAACGCGTTACAACTCATTTTTAAGATCGACTAAAAAAGAGCGGATTTTTTTTAGAGAGTCCACCACGGCGGCTTGCTGAATGACATCCTCTTTATTTTGACTGAGCTTGTTGCGTGCACCTTGCAAAGTAAAACCGCGCTCTTTCACCAGGTGATAAATTGTCTTTAGGTTCTCCACATCGTTGGGGCGAAACAGGCGGTTTCCTTTGGCGTTTTTTTTGGGTTTGAGAATATCAAACTCTTTCTCCCAATAGCGAACCAGCGAAGTGCTCACGTGCAGCATGTCAGCAACTTCACCAATGGTGTAAAACATTTTCTCGCTTGGGAGCATCAGTGGTGTGTATAATAAGGTGTGAATGATTCGAGCCGCAAGACCTGAATTAGTCGAGCGTTTGCGAAGGAAGCTGCGAACGCTCCAGCATCAATTCATATTCTTCGGGTGTGATGTCGGAGAAGAAATAGTTGATCGGGTCAATAGGTCTGTTGTTTTTATGCACCTCGTAATGAAGGTGTGGTGCAGTAGATTTTCCGGTATTGCCCACTTTGGCAATTATCTGTCCGCGTTTTATCTGCTGGCCTCTTTTTACGAGTATCTTGCTGCAGTGGGCATAAAAGGTATGATAGCCAAAGCCATGATCGATTTTCACGTTGTTGCCATATCCCCTCTTGGAAAGGTTAATGTCGACCACCACGCCATCGCCGGTAGCATAAATATCGGTGCCTACCGGAGCAGAAAAGTCGACGCCTTCGTGATGCTTCATCACTTTGTAAAATGGATCCATCCGATAGCCGAAAAATGACGATAAACGCCGCAGGTCTTTGTTACTCATGGGCTGGATAGCCGGCATCGAGGAGAGGAATTTCGCTTTGTTTTTCGACATCTCGAAAACCTCATCAAACGATTTGCTTTGCACAACCAACTGGCTGGTGATCTTGTCGAGTTTTTCGCTGGTAGCAATCAGGATGTTGCTGTTCTGATAACCTTCGAGCTTTGCATAGCGATTGGCACCACCAAAGCCGGCCTGGCGCACTGCACTGGGAATAGGCTCCGACTCGAAGATGACGCGGTAGATGTTGTCGTCGCGATCCTGCAGATCGTTCATCACTGCCACCACATGATCCATGCGGTCGTCGAGAACCTCATACTGAAACTTCATTTGCGCAAGCTCGCGCCTTAAAATCTTTTCTTTTGGAGAATCGAAAAAGCTGTAGGCGACAAAAAGCACGAGTGTGGCAAAAACTGCTACACCGGCAAGAAAAAGTACAAATCGTCCCAATTGCTTTCTTATCGGACGCTTGGCACGTTCGTAGGTCAGCGTCAGATGATTGAAGAAATATTTTTCTTTACCCATAAAATATTAAACTGGTATCTTAAAACATTAAGCCGGCAAAATTAATCAATTAAACTAATTTTGCAAGCTTTGAAAAACTGCCAGATGATGTTTTATCAACAACTTAAATAATTTATTATTAGTTTATTGGCTCTGATTTGCGCATCCGCTTTGATAACTTTTGCGCTGCATAACGAAAATCTTAACCACGTTATTTTATTATGAAATCTGCTGACGTAAGACGAACTTTTTTAGAATTTTTTGCCCAAAGGCAACATAAGATTGTGCCCTCTGCACCCATGGTTGTCAAGAACGATCCCACGCTGATGTTCACCAATGCTGGCATGAACCAGTTTAAAGATATTTTTCTGGGCAATGCTCCGGCAAAATATGCGCGCATTGCCGATACGCAAAAATGCCTGCGGGTGTCGGGCAAGCATAACGACCTGGACGAAGTTGGCCACGACACTTACCATCACACCATGTTTGAGATGCTGGGCAACTGGTCTTTTGGCGATTATTTTAAAAAAGAAGCCATCACCTGGGCGTGGGAATTACTCACAGAAGTGTATGGGCTTAAAGCCGAAGATTTATATGTGACCGTTTTTGGTGGCGACCCACAAGAAGGCCTGGCAGTAGACGAAGAAGCGCTGGAGCATTGGAAAACCATCATGCCGCAAGAACGTATTTTACATGGCTCCAAAAAAGATAACTTTTGGGAAATGGGCGATACCGGCCCGTGCGGCCCTTGTTCAGAGATTCATGTGGACTTGCGCAGCGCCGAAGAAAAAGCTAAAACTCCCGGAAAACAGCTCGTCAACAACGACCACCCACAGGTGATAGAAATCTGGAATCTTGTATTCATCCAATACAACCGCAAAGCCGACGGCAAACTGGAGCCATTGCCTGCCAAACACGTCGACACAGGAATGGGGTTTGAGCGACTAACCATGGCGCTGCAAGGTAAACAGTCAAACTACGACACCGACGTTTTCCAGCCCATCATCCAAAAAATCGCTTCACTTTCGGGTATTGTTTATGGCGACGCTCCTAACACCGATGTGGCCATGCGCGTAATCGCCGACCATCTGCGGGCTGTAGCTTTTGCTATCGCCGACGGCCAACTGCCAGCCAACAACAAGGCCGGCTATGTTATCCGGCGCATCCTGCGTCGTGCCGTGCGCTATGGCTTTACTTTTTTGGATTTTAAAGAACCCTTCATTTATAAACTGGTGCCGGTACTGGTAAAAGAGATGGGCGACTTTTTCCCGGAGATAGTAGCACAGCAGACACTCATCGAGCGCGTTATCAACGAAGAGGAGCAAGCTTTTTTGCGTACACTGGCGCTTGGCATCAAACGCTTTGAACAATACATCGAGGGGCATCCGCAGACTCGCGAAATAGAAGGCGCTTTTGCTTTTGAGCTGTTCGACACCTTCGGCTTTCCCATAGACCTGACCCAGCTCATGGCTCGCGAAAAAGGTTTGACGGTGGATATTGAAGGATTTAATCGTGGCCTGGAAGAACAAAAAAACCGCTCGCGCCAGGCTGCCGAAAAAGATACCGACGACTGGGTAGAAATCAGACCAGGCAATGAGGCCACGCGTTTTGTCGGCTACACGCATCTGCAAGCCGGTGTTGAAATTTTGAAATTTAGAAAAATCAAAACAAAAAAGGATACGTACTACCAAATCGTACTCAACCAAACGCCCTTTTATGCCGAGTCGGGCGGACAGGTTGGCGACCGCGGCAGATTATTCAGCGACGAAGAAAGTATTGATATAAAAGATACGCAGAAAGAAAACGATCTGATCATCCACATTGCCGACCGCCTGCCGCAGGATTTGCACGCTGCTTTTACGGCAGAGGTGAATGCCGCAAAACGCCTGGCCACCGTCAACAACCACAGTGCTACCCACCTGATGCATGCCGCACTGAAACGCGTGCTGGGAACACACGTGGAGCAACGTGGCTCACTGGTGGACGAGAACAGGCTGCGCTTCGACTTTTCGCATTTTGCCCGCATGAGCCACCAGGAGATCCGCCAGGTGGAGCAAATCGTCAACACCAAAATACGCGAGAACATTCCCATCGACGAGCAGCGCGATGTACCAATCGACGACGCCAAGGCCATGGGAGCCGCTGCTTTGTTTGGCGAAAAATATGGCGAGCACGTACGTGTGATCACCTTCGACCCGCAATACAGCATCGAGCTGTGCGGTGGTACGCATGCTGCGGCCACCGGACAAATCGGGATGTTTAAGATCGTGAGCGAGTCGGCCATAGCTGCCGGGGTGCGCCGCATCGAAGCCATCACCGGCCATCAGGTGGAGGAGCTGCTTTTCCAACAGGAAGATACACTGAGCCAGTTGCGCGAAATTTTGAAAAGCAATACCGAACCCATCAAAGCGGTAACCGCGTTGCTGGAAGATAAACGCAGGCTCGAAAAAGAGCTGGAGATAATGAAAAATGAGAAGGTTGATAGTCTGAAGTTATCATTAAAAGAGCAAGCCGAAAAGATTGGAGACGTAAACTTTATTGCTTACAAGCTGGATGGCGACCTACAGACAGCTAAAAATCTCGCTTTCCGCATGAACGATGTGATGGAAAACCTGGTGATGGTGATTGGAAACATCACCGGCGACAAAGCTAATTTGACGGTGATTGTTTCAGAAAACCTTACCGGAAATGGGAGCCTCAACGCCGGGCAGATCATCCGTGAGATAGCCAAAGAGATACAGGGCGGCGGCGGCGGACAACCGCACTTTGCAACAGCCGGCGGCAAAAATCCGGCAGGCATCGATAAAGCGTTGCAAAAGGCACGGGAGATGATCAAGGGATAGATATTTCATTTATGGGCGCCCATACATAATTATTTTGGGGATTGCATTGTGGTGATCGCTTGTCCGGCTGTGGTAATCATATCCCGCATCAGATGGGTGGTGAGGCAGGAATGGATGGGCAGAATGCCAATGAAATCGCCTATCGAAATCTGGCTGATATATTCGGCGGTGGTACGTATGATGCCGTGTTCCTGCGAGAGCGCCTTTACGTAGCTATCCGGCCACGGGTTGCTCCAGCCATTGCCGGTAAGGCTTACAATTTTTCCATAAAAGGGTGTGCCGTCG
>JAAYIU010000415.1 GCA_012523265.1 Bacteroidales bacterium
TGCGTCCTCTGTGGTTTATCTCTTTAGTGATCAAAAAACAAACACAGTAACCGCAGATATTCTTTCTGATAGGTAGTGCTTTGCCTGGTTTTCTGTTATTAAAAAGGGGAAACCACAGAGTTTACAGAGGAGACGCAGAGTTAACAGAGAAGAAGTCGATATTTTTTCCTCCGCGTCCTCCGTGCCTTCTTTGTGTCCTCTGTGGTAAAAAAAACAGCAAGTACCACAGCCATGGCGAGAATGTTAGCTGTTTTTATCTGCTTTTTTGCGTGTGAAGGCAAAGGTAGTACCTACGTCCAGGCGGCTGCGCACGTTGATGGTTTGGTCGTGGGCTTCGATGATGTGTTTTACTATGGCCAGGCCCAGGCCAGTGCCTGACTTTTCGCGCAAGCGGGCACTTTGTGTGCGGTAAAAACGCTCGAAAATCCTGGGGATTTCTTCGGGGGCAATGCCCGGGCCATCGTCGGTCATTTCGATGAGGATATTTTCGTCGAGGTCGAAAAAACTCACACGCGTGATGCCTGCTTTCCCGGAGCCGTATTTTATGGTGTTTTCTACCAGATTGACCAGCACCTGACGAATCCATTTTATATCAGCATAAACATGGATGGGCTTGTCGTAGGTCTTTTCAAAAACGAGTTCCCGCTTCCGTTTGCGCGCCTTTATCTCCAAAAAATCGAAAACCTCCGCGGCAAGCTCCACAATGTCGAAGGCGGAAAAGTTGAGCGCTATTTGCGAAGTTTCCAGATTGGAGATGGTCTCCAGATCTTCCACGATGGCTATCATGCGGTTGATATTTTTGCTGGTGCGCAAAAGATAGTCGTGGTTGATGGCAGGGTCGTCCAGGCCACCATCGAGCAGCGTGAGCACATAACCCTGGATGTTGAAAATGGGTGTTTTAAGCTCGTGATAGATGTTGCCCAGAAATTCGCGGCGGTAATGTTCGTTTTTTTTCAACTGCTCAATCTCCAGCTTACGACTTTCGCCCCACTCCTGCACTTCCTGGTTTACCGAGTCGATGGTTTTGTTATAAAAGTAGCGCCGTTCGTCTTTGTCGCCCTTTTTGCGTTTCAGGTTGTAAATGGTTTTGTAGATGAGTTTTATCTTTCGATAAATAAAACGCTGAAGGGTGTATTGAAAAGAAACGAAAATCAGTGCGAACAGCAACAGATCCAGCACAAGCATTGCCACGATATTGAGTGGCGTGAACAAATACCCGACAGCACCCCACAAAACCGTGAAAACGGCGACTACCAGCAGCGCGTTGTAGAGCGCCAGCCGCGACGGACTGGTTTCTTTCATCACACCTCCATTTTATAACCAACGCCTTTAATGGTGGTGATGATCTCTGCGCCAAGCTTTTCGCGGATTTTGCGCACATGCACGTCGATGGTTCGGTCGCCTACGATTACGTCGTTGCCCCACACGTTGCTGAAAATTTCTTCGCGCGAAAAAACCTTGTTGGGTGTAGAAGCCAACAGCAGCAGCAGTTCAAATTCTTTTTTGGGAAGAGAAATTTCCTGGTCGTCCTTTATAATAAGGTATCGTTGGCGGTTGATGGTGATGTTTTTAAGATTGATTTCTTCGACGGCAATTTCCGGTTCTTTGTAGCGTCGCAGCAGCGCTTTTATGCGGCTGATAAGCACTTTGGGTTTTACCGGCTTGGTGATGTAATCGTCGGCGCCGGCTTCAAATCCGGCTATCTGGCTAAAGTCTTCGCCGCGGGCTGTAAGGAAAACGATGATGCTGTTGCTAAGCTCCGGAATGTTGCGGATGGCGATGCAGGTCTCAATGCCGTCCATGCGGGGCATCATTACATCCAATATAATAAGGTGTGGTTTTTCGCGGATAGCAATCCCAATGGCATCTTTTCCATTGCGCGCTGTACTTAGCTGATAGCCTTCTTTTTTCAGGTTGTAGCCCAAAAATTCAAGGATATCTTTTTCGTCGTCAACGAGCAGGATTTTAAAACTTTCATTTTTCATAAAAAAATAATGATGTGTTGGTAAAACAAAGCATCCTGTATCAACGGATGATGTTTCGTTTTACAGAAAATGGGGCTTCGTGGCCGCGTTAAAAATAATATTAATTTTACTCCGTCAATAAAATCAAGCGATCAACAAATACGATACAGATGAACAAACGAATACTTTTTACTGTCGCCATTTTCGTGATAACTATGATGACTGCCCGTACGCAGAGCTTCAACGGTGGATTTCTGGCTGGAATTGGCGCCGCAGAAATCTCCGGCGACCGGCTTGAAGGTCCCAACAAACCGGGTATTTACGCGGGCGCTTTTGTAAACCGTTACTTCACCGAGCGCTCTTCGGCGCAAATGGAGCTAAGCTTTGTGCAGAAAGGCAGCCGCAAAAACCCCGACTCCCTCGATTACAGCACCTATCTGCTGCGGCTTAACTACGTGGAGTTGTTTGTGAATTACAAATGGGATTTTGGTAAGATGTTTACCCTCGAAGTGGGGCCATCGCTGGGCGTGCTCATCAAAAGCTACGAAGAGGCAGATGGTTTCATCCTCACAGAGCCACCTTTCAATGCCACCGACCTGAATGGCAATTTCGGGCTTTTTATCTGGCTTACAGAGCGCTGGCAATTCAACGTGCGCTATTCCAACTCCATACTGGCGGTGCGGCCACACTCGCAAGGGCAGACTTACCGATGGAACCGCGGGCAATACAACGAGGTGCTGAGTTTTACATTTCATTACACATTCTTATAGCTTCGAAAAACAGATGCAAGCTTTCGGTTTTTTTAAAAATTGCGGTAGTATCGGGTGTTTTCAGAGGAGGATTTGTTGAAAAAGGAGGCCTTTTACACCATGATAATAGTAAAAAATGAATGGAATTGATATCTTTATCGATTGACGGATAATGAGATACGAGAGAAGAAAAAATAATTTGTAAAAGCTAAACTAATTTTTTGTTAATTTGTGTGTGTTTTAATGAGTGATGAGCAGAGCACTGAAAAGATCGTTTAGTGCACTCATTTCAAATAACAAATAACTAGGAACTTATTTTTTAATTATTAACCAATTTCTTAAATTATGAGAAAATTTACACTTTTCCTTGCGCTGATGTTCTTCATCGGAATGCAAGTATCACAGGCACAAACCAGGACCATTTCCGGTACTGTGACAAATGCTGAGGACGGGAGTACCATTCCGGGAGTTTCGGTAGTTGTGAAAGGGACAACCTTTGGCACCACCACCGACCTTCAGGGGATGTACAGCCTGAATGTACCACAGGATGCCCAAACGCTGAAGTTCTCTTTTATCGGAATGCAGCCAGTCGAGAGAGACATAGCAGGGCAAACTGTTATCAACGTAAGAATGGAGCCAACAGCCACAGCCATCGAAGGTGTGGTAGTAACCGCTCTGGGTATTACCAAGGAACGCAAAGCACTGGGATATGCTGTCCAGGAAGTGTCGAGCGAAGACCTTACCCGTTCGGGGTCATCCAGCTTATCATCAGCCCTGCAAGGTAAATTGTCGGGCGTTGAAATCAAACCTTCGTCGGGGATGCCGGGCGCATCATCACAGATTATTATCCGTGGTGCGCGTTCATTTTCGGGCAACAACACACCGCTGTATGTTATTGACGGTATGCCTGTTTCATCAGAGGCTGACTTCTCTACCGGCAACAGTGTTACTGGCTCCGACATTGCCAACCGTGCCGTCGACATCGACCCCAACGACATCGAAAGCATCAACATCCTTAAAGGTCAGGCTGCTGCAGCCCTTTATGGTATCAGAGCTTCCAATGGTGTAGTGATCATTACCACCAAAAGTGGTAAAGGAAACAAAATTGGCAAACCTGCCATTTCATTCTCCAACTTTACCAGCTTTGAAACTGTGTCGCGCACACCTGACTACCAAACCAAGTATGCTCAGGGTAGTTATGGTAACAATGTTCCCAACACTTCTTTCTCCTGGGGACCAGAAATCAGCAAACTGCCCGATGATCCTGTTTACGGAGGTAACTCACAA
>JAAYIU010000252.1 GCA_012523265.1 Bacteroidales bacterium
CGCTTATCGGCGCTATCATTTTGCTGATCGCCTTTAGAGTGGTTTTTGAGTTTGGGATACGGATAAATGCTTAGAAATCTTTCAGTACAAATCGAGTTCTGACAAGCTGACTCTGCAATGCTCACACCGGGGCAGGTGTGATGAGGTTTTTTTGAATTTCAAATCGCAAAATATCTAAACCTTCCTTTTTAACCTATGATGTAATTCTGCCCATCGTTCCGGAAATGACATGGATTTCAAACACATCCTCCGGGCTGGGATCCTCATTATTTTTATTATAATAAATCAATCTCAGCAGTGTATTGCCCGCATTTATGGTTTTGAAGGTAAAGGTATAAGTGGCTTCGTGCGTACCATCGCTGCTACGGGTTTTTATCACTGGCTCGCCTATCTGCTCGAGCACCGAACGATCCAGCCCTACCGTTTTCCATCGGAAACCAGCGGTCGGATTCCCTTGAAGCTGCACCTCAAATTGCGATCCTATGGCAAACTCCACAGTGGTGCCGTTGTCGGTGTAAGTAAGTGGCGAGGCATTGCAACCGAAAAAAATTACCGCCACGGCGGCGAGCAATAACACCTGAAAAGTTTTGTTTTTCATCTTATCGTAGTTTTTAATAATATCTTATCTGTTTGAGCTAAAGCCCGCTAAAACTCTTGGCTTTTTGTTTCTGATGTCGTGCGCGCAACTTTTGGAGGCCAACGCTCCTATCCTACCCCATCAGCAATTGCCCGGTCGATTTCAGGAAAGGCCATGGTGGCAATGATGTGATCACCTTAAGGTCGTTGGTCAGGCCGCCTTTCTCATCCAGAAAGTCGAAGAGCCGTCCCACGGGATTGTTTTGGTACATCTTCGAGAAAAGCAGCTCGGCCTTCTCCGGATCATTTTTTAAAATATTGAGCAGCACGGCATCATAATACCTGTAGCGCAATGGCGAAACCGCCGGTATCACCGGACTTTTTCCGGCAGCCAGCGCTGCCGCCACCTTTTTGGTGTGTACCTGTATGCGCATAAAAGTGTAACCCGACGAGGGCTTCGAGCTGCCACCTGCCGAGCCTGTCTGCACGATGTGCTCTCCCTGCGTGGCCGGGAAATGATAAGTGGTCATGGGAATTACGCCAAATTCGTCGTCGATGATGCGATACGATTTTATCTTCAACACTTCGGCTATGTAGGTAGCGATGGCAGCATCGTATTCGGGCTTTGGCAGCAAATGCTCCGAAAACAGCGTGTACTCCACCAGCGCCTGCCTGGCATTGTGCGGAATAACGTAAAAAAACCGCATGGCACCCTGCTGGGGCGTGCGGAAATCGAACATCGTGAAACTGCCGGCATCAAAAACCGGCTCGTCAGTTTCTATCACCAACCCTTTGAAATGCTGCCGCAGATACAATGCTTTCCCGGCAGCGGCCACCACATCTTTTTCTTTAAAAATACTTGTAAAAATCCAGCTTGCGCTAAAAGTGCCCTTGTCGGTGATGGCTGTGGCGCCATCGGGCTGGTCTTCGAGCTTTTCGATTGTAGCATTCAAAAACTCAAAATTGGGAAAAGCTGCCAGCGAGCTACGCATAAAGTTGTAAAAGTCGATGCCACGAATCACCGAATACCGGTGGCTGCCCATTGGAATTCTTTGGCTGTAAAAACGACTGAAAAAATCCAGTTTATCAAAACGATAGCTTACGATCTTGTCGAACGGCGTAGCCTGGCGATGCCAAAATCCCCAGGTGCGGTCGTTGTTTTGTTTTTTGTCTTTGTCGATGATAAGCACGCGGGCATTGGCTTTGGCGGTCTGGCTCAGATGCCAGGCCAGGCTCAGGCCGGCTGCGCCACCGCCGGCAATTATGTAGTCGTAGTTTTTCATCACAGCGGGATGTCGATCATCAGCAGTGCAAGCGCATCTTCTGTACGTCCTTCGTCGAGCCACTGCCGCGCCAGCACATGTAGCTGATGCTCCAGCTCCACGGATTCGTCAGTATGCGTTGCAAATTATAATTGTACCTCCTTCGACTGCCTGATACGTTTGATCTCTTCCGGCTCTGGCATCGTTTCGATGTTTCCCAACTGCCCCAAATGGTTGCCGGTAAGTATTTTGCTAAGCCTGATGTGCTCGGGCAGTTGGTCGATGCCCATGCCCTGTCGCCTCAGTGGTTTGGCTACTTTGAACAGGCTTTCGCCAAATGCTTTTACATAGTAGTCGCCGGTGTGCCGCCCTACCAGCCTGATCTTGTCGGCATCAGGGATGTCGTTTTCGTCGAGCACATCCTCATGCACGTGGATCATGGTGACTTCGCAGATCACCAGATTGGCCGCGCCGCCACCCTCGCCGGTTTCGATCACTTGCCGCACTTTGCATTCAAATTGAACAGGCGATTCTTTTACGCGAAAGGGGCGAATGGTTTCCGAGGGCAAAGGTGTAAAGCCGGCTTTTATAAATTCATTAACACCTTTTTCGTACTCGGTGCTGGCCAGGCTTGCCTGATGCACAATGTCGTAATTCACCACATTTATCACCACTTCGGGCACCTCTTTAATATTTTGGTAGGTGTGCTTGGTAGTATTGTCGCGCCCGCGGCGCGATGGCGAAAAGATGAGTGTGGTAGGATTAACACCAAAAGCATTGAAAAAACTGAAAGGCGACAAGTTGCTGTTGCCTTGCGCATCCATAGTGCTGGCAAAGGCGATGGGGCGCGGTGCCACAGCGCCCAGCAGGAAGCGGTGAAGTGCTCCGGTGGTGAGCGTTGAAGGATTTATCTTTTTTATCATTTATCTTTTTTTATAAAATAATCTCACAAAGGTTTTGCCGGCAAAATCGTTGTGCGGCTTTCGCCAAATCCAATCCTGACGCCGTCTTTTTCGGCATGGGCACGCAGGATAATGGTGTCGTTGTCGTTGATAAATTTGCGTTGTGTGCCGTCGGGCATGGTGAGAGGCCTGGTGCCGCGCCAGCTAAGTTCGAGCATCGAGCCATATTGCTCCGGCTGCGGCCCGCTCAATGTTCCGGAGGCGTACATATCGCCCACGTTGATGTTGCAGCCGTTGATGGTATGATGGGCAAGTTGCTGAAAAATGTTCCAGTACATGTATTTGAAGTTGGACAGACACACTGTGTGCGCCGGGAAATCGTTGGTTTCTATCAACACCTCCAGATTCACATCAAAGTTCATCGCTCCCGAAAACTGAAGATAAGGCAAAACTTTAGGTTCCTGCGGTGGCCCGTCAACGCGGAAAGGCTCCAGCGCATCGAGGGTTACAATCCAGGGCGAAACCACGCTGCCGAAGTTCTTGGCCAGAAATGGCCCCAGGGGCACATATTCCCATTTCTGGATGTCGCGGGCCGAGAGATCATTGAAAAGCACCAGCCCGAAAATATGTTCTTCTGCACGCGATAGCGGCACACGGTCGCCCAGTTCTGTCGTTTTCCCAACCACAAAAGCCATCTCCAGCTCAAAATCGAGCTGCCGGGTAGCTTCCAAAACCGGAGAAGCATCGTCGTTACTTTTGGTCTGACCCACAGGCCGATGGATATTAGCACCTGAAGCAACTATTGATGAAGCCCGCCCATGATAGCCCACCGGCAAATGACGCCAGTTGGGCAGCAAAGCATTGTCGGGATCGCGAAACATGGTGCCCACATTGGTAGCATGTTCTATGCTCGAATAGAAATCGGTATAGTCAGTTATGCGCACAGGCAACAGCATCTCCACCTCCTTCACATCATACAAAACATCTTCTTTAAAATCTTCGGTGTTCCAGATCTCTTCGTTCTGCTTGTCGAACATGGCCGAAATCTGATCGCGCACGGGCTGCCACACCAGCTTTCCCAACGAAATAAAATCGTTGAGCACCGGCTGATGAAAGACTTCGTTGCTGCTGATGCCGGCATCTTTAAAATAACCCTTGTCGGCGATTACAGCCAGATCGATCACGTAATTACCGATGCGCGTCCCGACACGCGGAGTGGTTCGGTTTTTTGGTTTAAAAATTCCGAAAGGGATATTTTGTATCGGAAAGTCGCTGTTGCGCGGCACTTTAAGCCACGACTGTAACGACGGATTGTTTGCTTTAATCATTTGTTTTTTTTAATATTCAAAACCATTTTTGAAAATTCAATTTTTACAGTGTTCCTCTCCGCTGCTGCTCCAGCTCTATCGATTCGAACAGCGCCTTGAAATTACCTTTCCCGAAGGAACGGGCACCTTTTCGTTGGATGATTTCATAGAAAACCGTCGGGCGGTCTTCTACCGGGCGGGTGAAAATCTGCAACAGATACCCTTCGTCATCGCGGTCGACTAAAATCCCCAGCTCCTTTAGCGGCAGCAGCTCTTCGTCGATTTTGCCCACGCGCTCCAGCAACGTCTCGTAATAGGTATTGGGAATACTCAGAAACTCGACACCACGGTCGCGCAATTCGGTTACCGTTTTCACAATGTTGTCGGTGGCCATGGCGACGTGCTGTACGCCCGCGCCATGATAAAAATCGATGTACTCTTCTATCTGCGATTTCTTCTTTCCTTCGGCAGGCTCGTTGATCGGGAACTTGATGCGTTCGTTGCCGTTGGACATCACCTTGCTCATCAGTGCGGTATATTCCGTGGAGATGTCTTTGTCGTCGAACGAAACGATTTGTTTAAAACCCATCACGTCGGCATAAAACTGTACCCATTTATTCATCTCACCCCATCCGACGTTGCCCACCATGTGGTCTACGTATTTTAATCCCACCGGCGACGGTTTGTAGAGCGGATCCCATTTTTGATAGCCAGGCAAAAACAGCCCTTTGTAATCTTTGCGTTCTACAAAAATGTGCACAGTGTCGCCGTAGGTGTGAATGCCGGCGGTGACGACTTGTCCGTTTTTGTCTTTTTCAGTTTTGGGTTCAAAATAGGATTTGGCGCCACGCTTCGTGGTTTCTTCATACGATTTGCGTGCGTCGTCCACCCAGAGTGCCACCACTTTTACACCGTCGCCATGTTTTTTTTGGTGCTCCGCAATGTCGCCATCGGGCGTAAGCGCTGTGGTGAAAACAAACCGTATTTTGCCCTGTTTCAGGACGTACGAGGCGCGGTCTTTCAGCCCCGTTTCCAAACCGGCGTAAGCCAGCGGCTGAAAGCCAAAAGCTGTTTGGTAGTAATGTGCTGCCTGACGGGCGTTGCCTACATAAAATTCGACATAATCGGTTCCGTTGATCGGAAGGAAATCTTCTTGCTGTGTGTTTTTTGCCATTATATTTTTATTGTTATGATTTTGAAAATTGTTTTGTTGTTTGTTATCAACATTTTAATGAATGATATTAATCCTTTTCAATCCAGCTTTTGTAATAATTTTTATCTTCAATTTGCAGTGCTTCTTTTGTAAGTTTTAAAGGGCGGAAAGTGTCGACCATCACAGCCAGTTCACCGGTTTCTTTTTTCCCAACACTTTTTTCGACCGTTCCCGGATGCGGCCCATGCACAATGCCCACGGGATGCAACGAAATCATTCCCTGCACCACATGCTTGCGGCTCATAAAGTCGCCGTCGACATAATAAAGCACCTCGTCGCTATCCACGTTGCTGTGGTGGTAAGGAGCAGGAATCGACAGCGGATGGTAGTCGTAGAGCCGCGGCACGAAAGCACAGACCACGAATGTAGAAGTCTCGAAAGTTTGGTGCACGGGTGGCGGCTGGTGGATGCGACCGGTGATAGGCTCGAAATCGTGGATGGAAAAAGCATACGGATAGAGATAGCCATCCCATCCCACCAAATCGAAGGGATGCGTTTGGTAATGGTAAGGCCAGATGGTATCGTCGCGTTTTATTTTAATAAGAAAATCACCTGTTTCATCATGCGTTTGGAGTTGCTGCGGCTTGCGGATGTCGCGTTCACAAAATGGCGCGTGCTCCAGAAGCTGGCCGGCATGGTTCACGTAGCGCTTCGGGAAACGAAACGGCTCCTTCGACTCGACGATGAAAAGCCGGTTGTCGCTATCATCGAATTCAAACTGATGAATAATCCCCTTGGGAATAATCAGATGGTCGCCATATCCAAACGGAATATTTCCATACATACTCTTCAAAATCCCTTTACCACGGTGGACAAACACCAGCTCATGGGCGCCTGAGTTTTTATAATAATAATCGGTCATCGACTTGCGAGGAGCTGCCAGTGCAAGGTACACATCATCGTTCACCAGCACATATTTCCGGCTCTCGAGGTAGTCGTCGGCAGGCTGAACATCAAACCCCAGAAAGCTCCGGTGTTGCAGATTTTTGTCAACAGCAATGCGGGGAGCTACATCGTATGAAGGGTCGATATGCGTTACGCATGTGGGTGCGTGCGTATGATACACCAAAGAGTAAACATCCGAAAAACCCTCGGTCGAGACAAGCTGCTCAGCATAGAGGCTACCATCAGTTTTGCGAAATTGTGTATGACGTTTATGGGGGATTTTTCCTAATGTGTGGTAATGTGGCATGGCGAATGATTTATTTAGAACGGATTTGAATTGCAAAAGTAAGCATCTCTGCCGCGTTGCGCCTGCTTCAAAAATTAAAAATTGTTAACCCTGCTTTCGTCGTTTCTGTAACAATTTGAAAGATGGCTACGCAAGCTAATTAAACGACAGCAGGTCAGTGGTTTGAAACTCTGGCGAATTCATGAAGAGATATATCACAGCAGGTTGGCTTTTAAAAAGAAATAATAAACCAACCGGCAAAAGGTTAATACACCGAAAAATTTTTAATAACTATAAAAAACTAATAACAATGCCACTAAGCACAATGAAAGTATCGACGAACTTAAAACAAGGTTTTAAGACCGTTGTAAAAGCTTCAACCCATGAATTTATTATTGATCAGCCTAAAGCCGCCGGCGGCGAAGATGCAGGCCCAAACCCGCTCGAAATATTTCTCAGCTCTTTAGGAGCGTGCATTTGCGCTCTGGGACGCATCATCTCCAACCAGCGCAAATTGGGTATTAAAGAGATCCACGTTGACGTAGAAGGCGACCTCGACAAGGATTACCTGATGGGCAAAACCACCGAAGGCCGTGCCGGATTTACCAATATCCGCTCTTTTGTTACCATCACCGCCGACCTCACCGAGGAACAAAAAGGACAACTAATCACCGACATCTCACGACGTTGCCCTGTAGCCGACAACCTCCTCAATGTGTCGATTGTAAGCCCACAATTGGTAGTATAACTGAGCGTTTTGGCTCATAAAAAAAGCCGGTGCAGACAACATGCTGCACCGGCTTTTTTATTTTTATTAAAAAATATTCTTTATTAATTTCTGGAGAAGTCCGACAGGTTGGTGCGGATGGTGATATAGTTGGGCGAGCCGTTGAGATGATAGGTAGCGCGCGAGTATTCTATCTGAAATTTAGAAACTTTCAATCCCAGTCCCCACGAAAACCCTACGGTTCCCATTTTGTTGTAAACGCCCAGCTCCTGGCGCCGCTGATAGTTATAGCCCACACGTATCGAAAAATACTTGCTGGGAATAAACTCGCCACCGATCACTATGTGACGCATTGCCTTATCGGCAAAATCCGAAAAGCCATCCTTCTCGTTCACTTCGCCGCTGATGGGATCAATCTGCTGATCGGGGTCGTTGGGATCATTGTAAGTCAAATCCCATTTTTGCAAGTTGGTGAGCAAAATAGAGTAGCGAAAAGGCAGGTGGCGCAGCCGTTGCGAAACGCCAATATTAATCTCAAAAGGCAGACTTTCGTAGTTTCCCGAGCGATAAGGCTTGAGCTGGCTGCCAATATTACGCGCCACCAGCGATACCGTCAACTGCTGATCCGGGTTATAATAGCTTCCGGCTACATCCACTGCCACGCCAAACGACTGATAATCTTCCATTCCGGAATAGATCAGCTTGAGGTTGGCACCAATGGAGAATAACGAATCAAGCTCCCGCCCCCACCCTATGTTCAGCGCCAGGTCGTTGGCCGTAAAAGTTCCGAAGGTTTGTCCTGCCGCGTCGGCGTAGGTAAACTCACCATAGTTATAATATTGCATGGAAGCTACGTAAGTTCCGGTTTTCCCCAACGTCCGGCCATAGCTTGCCGATCCGTAGTTGATGTCGGTGTAATAATCCACAAAACTCAGCGCCAGATTGTTGCTCATTTCGGGACTTATCAGCGAGGGGTTGAACAATGCCTGGGTGATGTCGCCGTCTTTTACGGCCAAAAAATTACCACCCATAGCTGCTGCACGCGCCGATGTGGGCATATTCAAAAAGCGATACACGCCGTCGCCACCAATTTGGCTGTGGGCTGAATATCCGCAGAAAAACAAAATACTAAAAATGGACAGGCTGAGGTATTTATTCATAGTCACCGGCAAAACAGGTTAAAAAAATGGATGTTTGGCAAACGCGTTTAGATTTGTTTAATTGTTGATAATAGTTAAAAGATGACAATTCAAGCGGATGGGTTGCGCAGTGCTGTGCAAAATCACCACCGGGATTTAAATAGAGCCAAAAAGATAATTGTTAGAAATCTAAACTAAAGCTCCAAATTACAAATTCTAAATTCCGGATAAATTCCAAAAACCAATTTTAAAAATCCAAACTCTCAAAGGTTTGGCCTGTTGTTTTTTGTAATTTCCTGCTATCGGGTTTTTATGGTGCAGCCAATGGCTTTGGTAAAGTTGGGGCGCGGATTTTTGCCACTTTGCAGGTCTGCCAGCGCATCTTCCACATAATGCTGCTCCACCTCGTCGGCACTCTGGTAGTTGTCGTCGATGGCGCCGATGTAGGCTACCTCGAAGTAGTTGCCGCGGTTCATCAATAAAAATACGTGGGGCGTGCGTGTGGCGCCATATTCTGGATACACTTTTTGGCCTTTATCAAAAAGATAGGGAAACGGGAAATCCTTCTCCTGCGCACGTTTTACCATCAGCTCAAAAGAATCTTCGGGTTGCACCGCCGGGTCGTTGGGATTGATGGCGATGACGGGATAGCCCTGCGGCGCATATTTCTGGTGCAGCGCAATAATCCGGTCTTCGTAAGCTACCGAATACGGACAGTGGTTGCAGGTAAAAATCACGATGGCGCCTTTCTGGTCGTCGTAGTCCGACAAGGAGATCATGCGGCCGTCCACATTTTCGAGTGTAAAATTCATGGCCTTGTCGCCTACCTCGTAGCCATCCTGCGCAAACGTTGTGGCTGAAGCCATTATTCCGATAAGGAGTATTAAAAATAAATTTTTCATGGTGTTAATTTTTTAATGATGATGAATAAAAATCCGGTTCGATTATTTAAAATTTAATGAATTTCTGTACCTCCTCCTCGAGTTCTTCGAGGGTAAAGGAGCGTTCGTAAAACATACGTTGGGTGTTGCGATAAATCAAAGTGGCCGGAATAGCGCCGCTCCATTGCGGGCTAACGCGGTCGATCCACTGGTTGCTGCGCGGATCGTTGAGCAGCACTACATCCGATTGTATTTTATTATCATTAATAAAAGGCAACAACCGGGTGTGGTAATTTTTAATAAAATCTAAACTCACCAGCAACACCTTCACTTTTTGGCTCTGATATTTTGAACTCAACTCTTCAAAAGCAGGCAGCTCGGCCACACAAGGTTTGCACCAGGTAGCCCAAAAGTTGATCACATAGGTGGTGTCGTTTTGCTTTTGCAGCAATGGTTGCAAACTTTCAAAATCGTACACGGGCACTTGGGTGTATGGCTGTGTATGGGCAGCACCGGCCGTAAGAAGTATGATTGATATTAAAATGACTTTTGGCATATTCAGGCTTTTTAAGGGAGATCAAACATGCAGACCATCCAAAATGTTTACCGCTCTTGTTGCATTATAAAAACGATTCCCGGATTGAAAAATATCCCTACTTTCGCGGCAATAAATCAAGACCAATGAAATTCATTTCTGACCTGGGAAGATATCTTTTGCTGATGAAGCAAGTGTTCACCAAACCTGACAAGGTGCGGGTGTTCTTTCGGCAGATACTCATCGAGATACAAAATCTGGGTATCGACTCGCTGGGTATCACTATCATCATCTCCATTTTTGTGGGTGCTGTGGTAGCCATCCAAACGGCTTACAACATCGACTCGCCACTGATTCCGCTGACGATGGTCGGGTTTACTACGCGTCAGAGCATCATCCTGGAATTTTCGCCCACCATGCTCAGCCTGGTGCTGGCCGGAAAAGTTGGCTCACGCATCGCCTCCGAAATTGGCACCATGCGCGTGTCTGAACAAATCGATGCCCTGGAAATTATGGGCATCAACCCGGCCAACTACCTGATACAACCCAAAGTTTTTGCCTCTATCTTTATCAATCCTGTTTTGATCGTCTTCAGCATCGCCTTCGCCCTTTTTGGCGGCTACCTGGTGGCGCTCACCACCGACGTAGTCACCACACACGATTATGTGGTGGGTCTGCAAAGCTGGTTCGACCCCTACACCATAACTTACGCGCTTATCAAAACGGCAGTATTTGCCTTCATCATTGCCTCGGTGTCGGGCTATCAGGGATTTTACACACGCGGCGGCGCGCTTGAAGTAGGCGCTGCCAGCACCCGCGCTGTTGTTTACAGCAGCATCCTTATCATCACCTCCAACCTTATCCTCACGAAACTTTTACTGGCATGATCGAAGCACGGAATATCAACAAATCGTTTGGTGACAACCATGTGTTGAAAGACGTTTCTGTAAAGTTTAAAAAAGGAATTACAAATTTGGTGATCGGCCAAAGTGGCTCAGGAAAAACCGTATTGCTCAAATGTTTTGTGGGATTACTTGAGGTCGACAGTGGCGAAATCCGCTACGACGATCGCGTCTTCTCTACCATGTCATGGAACGAGCGAAAGGAGATTCGCAAAGAGATAGGCATGCTCTTTCAGGGAGGCGCTTTGTTTGATTATATGAATGTAGAGGAAAACGTGATGTTTCCGTTAACGATGTTCAGCAAAATGACACCCAAAGAGCAGCTCGACCGTGTGAACTTCTGCCTGGAACGGGTAAACCTGCCCGGTGTGAACAAGCTCATGCCCAGCGAGCTGAGCGGCGGGATGGTGAAACGCGTTGCCATTGCCCGTGCCATCGTTATGGAACCTCGGTATCTTTTCTGCGACGAACCCAACTCAGGCCTCGATCCACAGACCTCCAACGTAATCGACAACCTGATAAATGAAATCACGCAGGAATTGGATATCACCACAGTCATCAATACCCACGACATGAACTCGGTGATGGAAATCGGCGACCAAATCTCCTTTATCTACAACGGCGAGCTATGGTGGGAAGGTAATAAAGACACTATTTTGACTACCGGTAATAAGGAGATCAACGACTTTGTGTTTGCCAGCAAATTAGCCCGACAGATAAAATGACATTCAACTACCTCGACCTGGTGATCGCGCTGCCTGTCGTGCTGCTGGCGATATTAGGATTCCGCAAAGGATTTATTAAAGCGCTGGCCAGTTTGGCTGCGCTCATCCTGGGCATCTATCTGGCTGTGGTGTTCTCGGATTTCGTTGCCGGCTGGATGATCAAATATGTCGACATCAGCCATCGCTGGATTTTTATCATCGCTTTTATCCTCACTTTTGTGGCTGTGGTGCTGCTGGTGTCGCTGCTCGGTCGTGCCCTCGACAAGATTGCTTCGCTGGCGCTGCTGGGTATCATCAACCGGTTTCTGGGATTGCTATTCGGCATCCTCAAAGGCGCCTTTATTATGAGCGTGTTTATTTTGTTGTTTAATATGATCGACAACAAAGAGCACATCCTCAAAGCTGAGGTTAAAAATAATTCGCTGCTCTACCGCCCGGTGGAAGCTATTGCACCTTTTCTGCTCAAAAGCATCACCAATCTCACTCCCGACGACTCTTCGCGAGGCAAGGCTAAGGGTCGCAGCAAACGCCATGTTTAGTTGGTAATAATGAGGTTTTTGTAACTTTTAAATAAAAGTAAACAGCCAATATTAAAACATAGCCTTTCTTTTAAAATCCAACCCTTAAGATTTTTGCTCCTTGTTTTCAGCCGGCGATTTAAACATCCCGGCCACATGTGCTATCTGATCTTTGGAAGCCAGAAAAAATAAGATGTCGTTTTCGTGCAGGATGAACCTTTCGGGGGGATTAGCGATGATGTCTTTCCCGCGGCTTACGGCCAGCAGATTGAGCCGGTGCTTGCTTTTCAATTCTAATTTGGCCAGATTTTTCCCGGTGGCTTCCGCCTGCACACCCACCTGGATGGTGTTGATGCTTATGTCGGGAACTTTTACAGAGAGTTTTTCAAAACCTGCATCATTCATCGATAAACTTCTGAACATTTCATATCCATCCGAGCGCACCAATGCCACCAGCTTTTCGATCTTCTCGCGCGGCACCAGGTACTTGGCCAGCACGCGTGTAAAAATTTCGATGGATGTCTCAAACTCTTCAGGAATTACCTCATTAGCACCTAATTGATAATAATCCTGCATCTCGGCAAGAAAACGCGCACGAATAATGATGTGCAAATGTGGATTCAAAGTGCGTGCTAACTGCGTAATGCGCCGGATTACCGGAGATCCCGGCAAGGTGATTACAAGCACCATTGCCTGCTCGATTTGGGCATGCTTAAGCACGACTTCCTGCGAGGCATCGCCAAAAAGTATGGGCACTCCTTTGTGTTTTTCATCGCGCACCGTCGCCGGGTTCATTTCGATGACGCGGTAAGGGATGCTGGCAAATCGCGCTGCCCTGGCCACATTGCGGCCATTCACACCATACCCGACAATGATCATGTGGTTTTCGACCACCTCCGGAATTTCTTCAGGCGCTTCGGCACCCGAGCCGGAGATGAGCCGGCGTGGAAG